>NZ_ABOX02000050.1 GCF_000172555.1 Pedosphaera parvula Ellin514 | reverse complement strand
GTTTGCGCAAGTTTCCCGCAAGGGGGGCCGTGAGACAAACTTTTGGATGCGACCGGAGCCGGGCGTGCTCCTAACACATCGTCTGGAGGAGGGAACGCAAGCGGTGCGCGTGGTGCAGTTTGATGCCAGGAATTCGGCCTGGTTCAGTGAGGTGACGAACATCGTGATAGCCGCGGGGGTGGCGAATGAGGCGACAATGGAACTGAAACACGGCGTGACGGTGCGGGGGCAATTAGATGCACTGGTGCCGCGCCCGGTGGTGAACGGGCGGGTGATCGCACATGTCGGGCCGATTGGATATAAAGCCGAGAATTCGCCTCCGCAATGGCATGCGTGGACGGAGGTGCGAGAGGATGGAAGTTTTGAAATTGGATCTTTGCCGTCGGGAGATTTGGAGATGGTAGCGCTGTGCGATGGATTCGTCAGCACAAACGGGCCGGGAAAATTCCAAATGCGCTATCCACAAAAGCATGTGCTGGGGACAAATGACTTAACCATCACGATCGGCATGGAGCCGACGGTTCGGTTGAAGGTGCTGGTAACGGATGATCAAGGTAAGCCACTAAAGGATGCGCAGGTGTCCGCCTGGCCGAGTGTTCGTTATGGTGAATGGGCAGCAGTGGTCCTGGCCGCTGATTGTTACAATAGTGCGGAATGGTTTTCCTTGAAACCGTTGAAGAAGTCCGAGGACTGGTTCAAGACCCCGGCGGATTTTGTAGGCGTAAGTGACAGCGCGGGTGTGGCAGTGTTGCCAAATTTGCCGGTAACGGTGAAGGAATTCACCGTGGATCACCCTCAGTTCACCGTGCCAGTGACTAGTCACCATGGGGAGGTAAGCGCCGGAGAGTAACTGTCACGCTGGTTCCGGGGCAGACCAATCATGCAGCCATCGGGATGGAGCCGAAGGGGCAAGCGCCGATTGGGCATTATTAGCAAACAATGACCAGAGACAAGCTGCAGGTCTTCCGGTGTGCTTTTGACTTTGCTTGAGAGTTTTTGAATAATGAGAATCGATTTATGAAATCCAAGGTGCTGATTCTCCTGCTCACAATTCTGACTGGTGACATTTCCATTGTTCAAGCCTGCAAGTGGGATTCGACAACCTTGAGCGAGGAAAAAAAGAGGCATCCGGAGTTGGCGAAGGTGGTCTTGGGAGAAGTGCCTGCGCCGGAGGACCCGAAGGTGATGCGGGAGCGGATTCAGAAGTTGATGGCGAACCGTCGTGAGAACGAGCCGATGTGGTGGAATGATCTGGCGGTGGCGCACATGAACCTGGGGGAGTTGAAGGAGTCGGTGCTGGAATCGGTGACGAACCGGTTTGCGAATGATTACGGGATTCATGCGAATCTGGGGACGGCGTATCATTTGATGGGCCGATATACGGATGCGGAGAAGGAGATTGCGCGGGATTTGGAAATCAATCCGGATGCGCATTTTGGGTTGGAGAAGTATCACCTGGCGTTGTTGCAATATTTGGTGCGGGATGACGCGTATAAATCCAGGCATGTTTATGTGGATGAGTTCACGGTGCCGTTTTTCAACAGTAGTGAGGCAGTACTTCCGCGTCCACAGGCGGGCATGGGGGTGTTTGAGGAGCCCAACAAAGATGGCCAGGAAATGATGAAGCTGGAAAAGGAGTATGCGGAGGTGGTCAAAAAAGGCGGACGTGCCTATGGTCTGGGCTCTATCCTCGTTCTTCTAACTGAATTTGACTCGCCTCCTGATTATCGAAAGAAATGGAATCTGGCGGTGATCTCAAGTTGCAGGAGGGGGTTATTTACATGGCGACTCTCAATCCCAAGGAGCCGGCGTGTTTCCAGATGCTTGGGATTTTATGCATGCGGAAAGGGGATCGTCACCTAGCGGCTTCGGCGTATGAGAGGGCAATAGCACTGGGATCGCCGCAGGCGGCGATACTAACCAGGCATGCAAATGAACTGCATGAGTTTATCAGGGAATCGCGGAAGCAAGACTATCCATATTACGCAATCATTGGCTTGGGGCTGCTGGTTATTGCTTATTACATTTATGCGAAGATTCGCGGTAGACAGAAGAAGAACAGGGAAGTGGACGCGTTCGGATTCTGAACCAAGGGGTGGTTTTGCGGTCTTGGTCCGTTCTTTGATCGTGGTCGGGAAGTATGAGTCTCGTTGCCTCGTCTGCTACGGGATTAAGGATGGTCGGGGGTTGGGTCGGCATTGTGGCCGCGTTCGTGGGAAGGCTCTGGAGGACTGGTTGTAAAGGGAAAGTAGAGTCTCGTTGGCTCGCGTAAAACAGGGAATAGGTTTTAAGTTTCGTCGGCTACCCGGGCGAGTTGCTCGATGGTGGGAGATTTAAAGATGGTTACGAATTGCAGCTTTTTACCGGTGAGTTTTTCCCAGCGGGCCAACAGCCGCACGGCGAGTTGTGAGTTGCCGCCGAGTTCAAAAAAATCGTCGCGGATGCTCACGCGCTCCAACCGGAGCACTTGCTGCCACAAGTCGCAGAGTTGACGTTGGGTTTCGGTTGCGGGCGGGATGTGCGCGCTGGCAGGAGAGGGGATCGGCGCGGGATGCCGCGCTTCGACAAGTTTTAGGATTTGTTCCGGGTCACGGGCGTGACGGATGATCCACCGGTAACGTGCTGGTCGCAACGCGGGTGGATCACCATCCATGAGGATTGCGGTGGATGCAGGCGCCGGTAGGGCAGCGGATGTGCGCGGAGATTCCGGGACTTCGGGGTTATGGACGACCGCGGCGGCAAGGTCCGTGGGGAAACGGAAGGGAGAGTTGTCGCCGATGCCATGGCAGGCGGTGGCGCTGATGCGGTTCAGGAAGTCGAAGGCGGGTTGATTTCTTGCGGTGGGCAGGAAGGGGATTTCGACATTGCGAACGCCAATTTTTTGCGCGATTTGTCCCAGACAAGCCAACATGCGGTGTTCCACACCTTTGCCGAGCACGCGACAGCTTAACAGGAATGTATCCACGGTGAGGGTGTCGTGGGAAGTTTGGTAGGTTATAACGCCGGTCAGGCCGTAATCTCCGAAACGGTCACGGACGGTCACTGTCAGAATGTGTGCGGGGTTTTCCCGGTGGAGCTTGAGAATTTCCTCTTCGGAGCGGCGTTGGGTAGTGCAGTTGAACTGGTTGGTGCGGTGCGTCAATTGGGATACGCGTGAGAATTGTTCCGGTCGGGCGGGTTCAATGTGAATCTGAAGTTTCAAGCCGTCCAGAAAATCGGCCAAGGTGGGAGCGGCGGCTTGGGATTGTTCGCGGAGGCGGTTTTGCTGGTACATGGCGTTGCGCCCCCGGTCTTCGCTGGTGACATTCCAATGGTCGAGCGCCCAGATGTGTTGCAGGAATCGCGGCCACTCGGCCAGGTCTTCCGGGAGTTGGAGAGCGAGAGTTTCAGGACAATGGGCCTCGACTTCGGCGCATTCGAGCGGATTGTCATCCAGCAGCACGAAGCTATCGAGCCCGAGGTTCAATTCGTGGGCGAGTGAATGAAGGTTCGCGGACTTGGCTTGCCAGTTGACGCGCCGGGCGGCGAAGTGTTCCGGTCGCAACTGCATTTCGGGGCGGGAGCGGAAGACTTCGGCGACCTCGGCATCATTGTTTTTGCTACAGAGGCAAAGGAGCATTCCCGCGTCATGTTGCGCCCGCATAAATTTTTGCAGAGCCAGATGGGAGGGAGTCAATTCCACGCCCAGAGGGCCATCTTCACCGCAGATTCCGCCCCAGAGCGTTTGGTCACAATCCAGGGCGATGACCTTTTTTGGCCGTCGGGTCAGCGCGTGCGTTTTGCGGATGATGAGGGTGGCGAGGGCGGAGTAGCAGGCAGGTGTATAGGGCAGCTGGCCGAGACGGCTGGCTTGCGGATCATCGTATTGAGGCACAGGATAAAGGTTGAGCAGGTCCGCCGGTGTGACGAGGTGAATGTTTTTCAAGCCGACGAGTTCGGCGGTAAAAAGTTTATCCAGAGAAATTATTGTTTCTGCGAGGGAAGGGTTGGCCAGGGCTGAGTTTGATGCTGGACACAGGCAAGCCAGCCAGGGAACGGTGCCACGAGAAATGGCGGTCTTTAAAATCAGCAACAATTCGCGCGCGGCCCGTTCGCGCTCATGGCCGGCGGAGGAGTTGCCCAGATCTTCCCAACGGAGCAACAGGATATTGAGTCCGCACTGATTGGTTGCGAGCAGGCTGGCGGGATCGAGTAGTTGTTGAAAGACTTGATTGTACGGCGCGAAACGAACCTCCCCAGCCAGTTCCAACTCGTGCATCCAGAATTGGAAGGTTTCCTCAAGCGGTTCCGCAGTGAAGGTGGCGGCAATCGCGAGTATGAATTGTCCTGACTGCCGGGCGGCGGCATCCAAATGCGTTTGGGGGGGAGGTGGCCGGAGCATAATGGTTAAGGGCTTGGGTGCCGTTGCCAGTCTGAACGCTCCGGGAGTTGGCGGCGACGTGGTTGGGCGGTGGACAAGTCCGATCCGGCTTCTGAGCATGGAGGTCCTGGATGGGTTGCCAAAATCATAAACGCATTCTTCAGCGCTACCGCCTTGTTCGCCTAAAGAATCATAATTGCCCTCCGGTTGCCATGGGTTGAATCCCTAGTAGCCAGCCCTCAATTTTTGTCCGCGAATTACGCGAAAGAACGCGAATTGGGACCACGAAGCCGCAAAGCGAAGAAATGGCGAGAAAAAAGGGACATAGAACACACATGGGAGTGAAGGATGAGGATGGGGCGACGCAGGGGCAACGGCAAACGAGGCAGATTAGGATCGCGATTATGAGCAGGATTAGGAAAGCGGCAAACGTTTCCCGCGTGACTTTTGGAGGGGTTGGACGCAGATTTTGCGGATTAATTAATGAGCATGAAAAAAAGTTCTCCAGTTTCGCGGAGTGGCAGGTTTGCCAGTGGTCCGGGTGCGGACGTGGCGGAGTTTACGGAATCGATTTCGTTCGATTGGCGTTTGTGGCGTCATGACATCATGGGATCGATTGCGCACGCGACGATGTTGCAGAAGATCGGGGTGCTGACGAAGGCGGAGCTGCAGGCGATCACGAAGAGTTTGGAGGAGATCGGGCAGGAGATTCACGACGGGAAGTTCGAGTGGAAGCCGGAGCTGGAGGATGTGCACATGAACATCGAGGCCGAGCTGACGAAGCGGGTGCCGACAGGGGCGAAGCTGCATACGGCGCGGTCGCGGAATGACCAGGTGGCGCTGGATATGCGGTTGTGGTTGCGGGATGAGATTGTGGAGCTGGCGGGGGAGTTGCGCGGGTTGCAAGGGGCACTGGTTGGATTGGCAGATAAGAATGCGGAGGTGGTGATTCCGGGTTACACGCATTTGCAACGGGCCCAGCCGGTGTATTTCGCGCATCATTTGTTGGCGTATGTTGAGATGGTGGAGCGGGATCATCAACGGCTGACGGATGCGTTTCAGCGGGTGAATGTGTGTCCGCTGGGAAGCGGGGCGATTGCGGGGTCGACGCTGCCGTTGGACCGGGAATTTGTGGCGGAGCAACTGGGCTTTGTGGATGCGAAGGGGAAACCGGTGGTGACGCAGAATTCGATGGACGGGGTGAGCGACCGGGATTTTGCGATTGAATTTTGCAGTGTGGCGGCGCTGGCGGCAGTGCATTTGTCGCGGTTGGCGGAGGATGTGATTTTGTGGGCGAGTTCGGAGTTTAATTTCATCAAGATTGCGGATGCGTATACGACAGGGTCGTCGCTGATGCCGCAGAAGAAGAATCCGGACGTGGCGGAATTGACGCGGGGCAAGACGGGTCGCGTGGTGGGGAATTTGATGGCGTTGCTGACGTTATTGAAGGGATTGCCGATGACGTATAATCGCGATTTGCAGGAGGACAAGGAGCGGTTGTTCGATACGGCGGTGACGATACGTGGGTGCGTGCGATTGATGGGGGCGATGTTGGAGAACACGAGCGTTAATACGAAGAATTGCGCGGCGGCGGCGAGTGACCCGGCGTTGTTGGCGACGGATTTGGCGGATTATCTGGTGCGGAAGGGAATACCTTTCCGGCAGGCGCATCATGTCGTGGGAGCGGTTGTGGCCTTGGCGGAGAAGGAAGGAAAGGCGTTGAATCAATTGACGCTGGAGCAGTTGAAGGCCTTGGACAAGACGTTTGGGAATGATGCGCTGGGGGTGTTTGATTTGAAGAAGGCGATGGCGCAGCGGAATTTGATTGGCGCGCCGGGGACGAAGGAAGTGGCGAGGCAGTTGGGGCGGTGGAAGAAAATTTTGAAGGGGTAACATTTGGCCACCAACGAACATTCAGCTGAATTGTTAACCTCCTTGTTGCGGGATGTGTCGCGAACTTTTTATAAAACGCTACGTCTTTTGCCTGGTTCCATACGCCCGCAAATCGGGTTGGCGTACTTGCTGGCGCGGATGACGGATACGATTGCCGATACGGAGATTGTGCCGAGTGAGCAACGACTGAAGGCCTTAAGTGATTTGAGGGGGCGAATTCTGGGGACAAGCAAGGAGCGGTTGAAGTTTGAGGAGATTGCGGTGAAGCAGGGATCGGCGGCAGAGCGGGCAGCTTTGGAGCGATGTGAAGAGGCGTTGAAAGTTTTGGAAGACTTTGAGGCGGAAGATGTTAAGCGTGTGCGGATGGTTTTGGATACGATCACGAGCGGACAGGAGTTGGATTTGCAGAGGTTTGCCGGGGCGTCGAAGGGACGGATTGTGGCGTTGAGGGTGGATGCGGAGCTGGATGATTATACCTATCGCGTGGCGGGATGTGTGGGGGAGTTTTGGACGAAGATGTGCCGGGCGCATTTGTTTCCGAAGGCGGCGATTGATGAAGAGTTGCTGTTGAAGAATGGGGTGAGGTTTGGGAAGGGATTGCAATTGGTGAATATTTTGAGGGATTTGCCGGCGGATTTGAGCCACGGGAGATGTTATATGCCGTCGGAGAGGTTGGCGCAGATTGGATTGAACCCCGGGGATTTGTTGGAGTCTAAGAATGAAACGAAGTTTCGCCAGCTTTACAATGAGTACCTGGGAGTGGCGGAGTCGCATCTGGCGGCGGGATGGGCGTATACGAATATGTTGCCGAAGGGATGCGTGCGTGTGCGGTTGGCGTGCGCGTGGCCGATACTGATAGGAATGCAGACGATAGCCAAGTTGAAGACGGAGAATGTGCTGGATCCGCGGCAGCGGATCAAGATTAGCCGGGCCGAAGTGAAGCAGCTGATGATGCGTTCGGTGCTGGCCTATCCGTGGCCGCCAGCCTGGAAAAGGCTTTTCCCGGCTGCAAATTAGATGTTGGTATGTTTGGAAAGCTATTGCTTATCCAAAAGAATTTGATTAAGAATAGATTTTATGCAGATCCCAAAGTCATTGCTGATTATTTGTATGGCGGCGTTGGGCGTGAGCTCGGTTCATGCGCAAAGTGCTGATACTGATGTACAGGCCAAGGCACGTGAGGCTTTGCGCCAGAAGCTTGCTGAAACTCCGGTTCAGCAATCCGCTCCGAGTGCGGTCACTCCCGCACCAGCAGCCCCAGCGGAAGCGCCTGCGCAGGTTGTGCCCCAGGAAGCGCCGGTGAAGAAGAAGACTGCTGCGAAGAAGCCTGCCAAGTCTGAGACTCCGGCTCCCGTGGCCGCCGCGACTGAAGAGGTGATAGTGCCGATCTCCCAGCTTGATGCGAGCTCCGAAAGCAAAGCACGTGAGGCGTTGCATCGGAAGATGCAGGAATTGAGGAGCCAGAATGTGGCGGCAACACCCGCTCCAAAGGTGGGAGGACAGGCTGAAACACCCGCAGTCGCAGTCAATCCTGCGCCAAAATCCAACAAGTACGAATTTATGGATGTCGGCTCATCGCCGGCCTCAACCGCTGGCGTTGTTGTGGCGAACACGAAAGACGCGAAACTGGCTGAGCTTTTGAGGTTGTACATGGCCGATCAGATTACGCCCAATGAATATCATGCCCAACGGGCCAAAATTATCGCCATGCCTTGATATTTTTGTTCTTTGACCGCCAGGTGATTGCCTGGCGGTTTTTTTGTTCCCAGCAGTTTTGTTCGGCTCTTGAACTTTGGTTGTTGCACCTTAAACTCTCGTCCCATGCATTATTTTCGTTACGTTGGTAATAAATTTTACTGTGAGAATGTATCAGTGGAATCGCTGGTAAAGAAATACGGTTCGCCGCTTTACATTTACTCACAACGCACCTTGACGGAGCATTTTCAGAAGTTGGACCAGGCTTTGGCTCCGGTGGATCATTTGATTTGCTTCGCCTTGAAATCCAATTCAAACCAGGCGGTTCTGCGTACCCTGGCTGATCTGGGCGGGGGATTTGATATTGTCAGCAGCGGTGAGTTGCAGCGCGCCATCGCGGCGGGTGCTGATCCGCGCAAATGCGTTTTTGCCGGCGTTGGAAAGACGGAAAGCGAAATTGAGTTCGCACTCAAGAAAGGGGTTTACTCCTTTAACGTGGAGAGCGAGCCTGAACTGCAGCGTATCAACCGCATTGCTGGCCGCCTAAAAAAGATCGCGCCCATCGCTGTGCGTGTGAACCCGAACGTCGATGCGCATACTCATGCCAAGATTACCACGGGCACTTACGACAATAAGTTCGGAATTGCGATTGAGAACATTGAAGGGGTTTATGCGCGGGCTTCGAAGTTGAAGAATATCAAGCTGCGCGGTCTCCAGATGCACATCGGCTCCCAGCTCACTTCGGTGGAGCCATTTGAGCAGGCGGTTAAGAAGGTGTCGCCATTGGTGGAGCGATTGAAGAAGAAGCATGGGCTGGAATTCTTCAGCATCGGCGGCGGGTTGGGAATTGTTTATGATCCAGCCCTGGAAAGCTCGAACCCTGAATGGTGGCGCACGACCAAGGGGAAGAAGATTTTGACCCCGACACTTTATGCGACCCGGTTGGTGCCTTTGTTGAAGCCATTGGGATTGCGCATTTTGATGGAGCCGGGCCGTTTCATTTCCGGCAATGCGGGCATTTTGGTGACACGCATTGAGTATGTGAAACGCACGGGCAAGAAGAACTTCCTGATCGTGGATGCCGCAATGAATGATCTCATTCGGCCGGCCTTCTACGATGCGTATCATGAAATCGTGCCATTGACCCGCAAAAATGGGCAGTTGATCAGCTCCGATGTGGTTGGCCCGATATGTGAGTCGGGCGACTTCTTTGCCAAGGACCGGCCGTTGCCCAAGCTGGGTGAGGGGGATCATCTCGCCCTTCTGAGTGCCGGCGCATACGGTTTTGTGATGGCGTCGAATTATAATACCCGTTCCATGGCGGCTGAGGTTCTGGTCAACGGGAACAAATCCGCGCTGGTTCGCGAACGTCAGCCGGTGGAAGAGATTTGGGCCGGTGAGACTGTGGCGCCCTGGCAGAAGTAGTTTAGACTGCTGAGGGCAGGTTTGAGATTTGCAAATGAGTGCGAGTCGTGGAGTGTGTCCACGACTCGCCTGTTTTACTGCAGTATAAACTAAAAAAGGAGAGTCTATGTGTTGCTTTTCACAGCCTGTTCAATCGGTGAGTGCCACCAAAATATTTGCCCGCACGGGGGAGGGTGAGAATCAGTTCGTGATTTACAGCATGTCGATCGCGGCGAATCGGGATCTAGCAATGATTTTGCCGTTGCCGGTCAAGAAGGGTGCCGGGGAGAAGGCGGTCCATTTTATTAGCCTGAAGGAGTATCCGAATTTCTTTGAGGATATGGAATTGGGATTTCCTATGCCAGCCACGAGAGGCCTTACTGATGGGATTAACACTGCACCGGTTCCAGCACCCGCAAGTCTTGAAGTGGTAAGGGTGGGAAACTTCGAAGCCTCTTTCGTTCCCACGGTGAAGGACTTCGCGCGGTTGGACGCCCGGTTTCGACTTCCCGCCGGTACATGGAACAAGTTGCCGGGGTATGCTCATTATGGATTTGCTGTGTTCAAATTGAAGAAGGGAGCCGGACCGATTCATCCGATGGCTTTTTCCTTCCCTCGGCGGAATACGGATAAACTATTCTTTCCAACAGTACACATCCACGACGGTAAGGTGCATGCGAAAGCGGAGTTTGATCACGTGCTTTATTGCCAACCGCACGAACATCAGCATTTAGAGCTTCTGCACTGGAACGAGTCGCCCCAACACGCTCGCAGTTTCATGAAGTTGGATAAATCCAAAGGACTGATCGAGCCGGATCAGCATTGCTACAAGATGCCAATGACGGGCGAGTTGCCGAATAAGGACACGTTTTTAGCCGTCCAAGCCTGAGTTAGATGGTGAGCTCCTGGCTTGGGGTTTATTGCGAAGCCAGGTTGTTCCATGGCTAACCAGAATTGAACCACGCGGTTGTACTGTGCATGAAAAGACTATTATTAGCCGGCTTGGGATTGCTTTTGAATCTGGCTCTTGTCCACGCTGCTGATTTTGACATTAAAATCGCGGATCAATTCTCCAAGCTGGTGTCCACCAACGCCGAGCTGAAAAAGCTCGCTGGCGGAATGAAGTTTGTGGAAGGACCGGTGTGGGTTTCGCGTGATGGTGGATATCTGGTGTTTAGTGACATTCCTGCTGAAGAGCTCAAGCAATGGAGTGCCAAAAATGGGCTCGCCACATTTCGCACGAACAGTCATGGCGCCAACGGTAACTGTGTTGATCGGAAAGGAAAATTGCTCTCCTGTGAACATCTGGGAAGACGGGTGGCGATCACAGAGAAGGATGGCAGGATCGAAACGCTCGTGGATCAATACGAGGGGAAAAGGTTCAACTCACCGAACGACGTGGTGGTGAAATCGGACGGCACGGTATGGTTCTCGGACCCGGATTATGGCTTGGGCAGCAAGCCGAAGGAAGTGGACGGGATGTATGTCTATCGCTTTGATCCGAAGACGAAGAATATTTCGATTGTGGCAAAGGATTGTGACCATCCGAATGGCCTCTGTTTTTCACCGGACGAAAAAAAGCTTTTTGTAGCGGATTCCGGCAAGCCGCGTTTGATCCGCGTCTATGATGTGCAGAAGGATGGCACGTTAAGTGGTGGTCGGGTTTTTTGTGTCATCGACAAAGGAGTGCCGGATGGCATTCGTTGTGATGCGAAGGGAAACATTTTCTCCAGCGCCGGGGATGGAGTGCAGATCTTTAATCCGCAAGGCGAATTGATCGGGAAGATTTTGGTTCCGGAATCGCCGGCCAATTTGTGTTTTGGCGGAAGGGATGGAAAGACCCTTTTCATTACCGCAAGGAGTTCACTCTATTCGATTCCGGTTCTGGTCAAGGGTGCAAAGTGATCGTGAAAATGTCGTGCTTTAGGCTGGCCGATTGATTATTTTAAACAGGTATTTCCAACTGCGGGCGTGTTCCACGAAGGGATACGCCGTGGATGAACACTGAAACCAACAACCCGGAATAAATTATGTCAGAGAGAATTGGATTCGTAGGTGTCGGACGGATGGGAAGCAATATGGCTCGTCGCCTAAAGGAGCAAGGTTACACAGTTTCTGCGGTGTATGACGTGAATACCGCCGCGGCCCAGGCGTTGGCGCAGGAATTGGGTTGTGAATCCCCAACCGAGCTCAAACAGGTCACCAAGCTTTCCGATATCATCATCACGGTAGTGACGGATGATGCTGCGATGAAAAAGATTTTTGGCGGTGGATTGCTGAGCAGGTCGAAAGGCAAGCTGTTTATTAATTGCGCAACAGTCTCGCCAGAGATCCATGTGAAGGTCGAGGAAAAGGCTGAAAAAGCTGGATCACAGGCGCTTGAAGCCTGCATGGCTTCGAGCATCACCCAGGCACGCGAGGGCAGCCTCTATCTCATGTGCGGTGGCAAACCGGAAGTCTTCGACCGCGCCAAGCCGGTTCTGGAAAAGCTCAGCGCCTCCCTTCGTTACGTTGGCGGTGCTGGTCAGGCTGCCCAGGTAAAGGCGCTTGTCAATATGATCATGAACATCAATACCGCAGGATTGGCGGAAGGACTCGGTCTTGGTGCGGCGCTGGGGTTGGATTTGGCGATGCTGCGCGAAGTCTTCTCGCAAACAGGCGCCAATTCCCGTGTGTTGCAAACGGATGGTGAAGATATGCAGAATCGCGATCATAGCTGCTTCTTCTCCGCGGCGCATGCAGCCAAGGATTCCGGCATTGCACTCAAGTTGGCAAAAGGTCAGGGTTTGAACCTGCCGCTCGCCACCGCCACCAAGAAACAATACGACAAGATGGTCTCCGAAGGTTTGGGCGAACTCGACAAGTCGGGCATCGCCGAACTGACGTTCAAGGGACGTCATCTGCACAAGTAATTTTTGCCAGCAGGCGGTTGGGTTCACTAACCGCTTGCTTTCCGCGACAGCCAACCGCTGTTGGCCTCGATCAATCATGAAGCCGATTCCTCCTGTTCTCCGTCATATCATTAATCTTTGGACGCTCGTCTGGTATCCTTCCAAAAAGCGGGAATGGTCTTTGGAGCGAAAACTTAAAGCAGTAAAGGAAGCCGGTTTCGATGGGTTCACCAGTTTGCTTACCCCAGAACACAAGAAACTCGGCGATAAGTATGACTTGATGCGGGTCGGATATTTTGCGTCGGGTAATCCGGAAGAATTTGGCAAACTGCTAAAACAGAACAAGGATGCCGGAGCGCATCATATTAATGTTCAATTAGCTGACCACGATACACTGGCCAAGGTGGCGGTGCAGTTGGCGAAGAAGTTGATGGCAGAGGGGCGGAGATTGGGAGTGGAGCCTGCCATCGAGGTCCATCGGGACACCTGCACTGAAACACCTGAAAAGACTTATGCATTGGCTGAGGGATACGAGAAAGCAACCGGTCAACTTCTCCCGATGACATGGGATCATTCGCACCTGGCGATTGTGAAGCATCTGTTGCCACCCTATTGGGAACGTCTGAATAGGCGACCTGATTTGATTCAGCGTGCCCAGCAGTTTCATTTCCGTCCGTTCAATGGCCATCACTGCCAAGTGCCGGTGACGAATGGGCGCGGAAAACTAACACCCGAAGTTTTGGATTATCTGCCATTTGTCGAGAAAGTGATGGAAACCTGGCTGGAGACGGCGAATCCGGGGCGTGAAATGATTGTCGTGCCTGAAATGGGGCCGCTTTGGCTGGGATACAATTTGCATTCTCTACCCAATAGTTGGGAGGATGCTATTATACTACGTAGTGAAATAGAAAAGTGTTGGCGTCGAGCCATTAAAAAATGGAAGCCAAAAGTGAATGATTGAGAAGTCATGACCTCGCATAAGCTCCAGAAAAATTGGAAGGATAGGCTGAAGTCAGCCGTTCCCTTCGGACTGGGGCAGGCCAAGCCCAAACACTTTCGCGACATGGGGCAGGTGATTTGGAAGAATCGGGATAACCTTGGCTACGCGTACAAAGTATTGAGCCGGGGAGTTTGCGATGGTTGTGCGCTGGGAGTGGCGGGCTTTCATGATTGGACCATCAAGGGGGTTCACCTGTGCATGACGAGGTTAAATTTGCTGCGCCTGAACACCATGCCGGCGTTGGATGTTAAAATTTTGGAGGATGTCGCCAATCTCAGCAAGCTGGACAATGCGCAACTGCGTGAATTGGGACGCCTGCCTTACCCAATGCTGCGAGGGAAATCAGCCAAAGGTTTTCGACGGATTTCGTGGGATGAAGCCTATGCGCGGATTGGCAAAAAGCTGCGGGCGACAGATCCGAAACGCTGGGCGATGTTCGTGACTTCGCGTGGGGTGACCAATGAGATTTATTATATGGCGCAGAAGGTCGCACGCTTTCTCGGCACAAATAATGTCGATAACGCCGCGCGACTATGTCATGCACCATCAACCGCAGCCATGAAAGCTGCAGTAGGTGTGGCGGCCACCACATGTAGCTATAAGGATTGGTATGGTACGGATCTGATTATTTTCTTTGGCGCCAATCCGGCCAATGACCAACCGGTGACCACGAAGTATTTGCACGAAGCCAAACAGCTCGGGACGAAGGTAATAATGGTGAATCCCTATTTGGAGCCGGGGATGAAACGTTATTGGGTGCCGTCCACGATGAGTAGCGCTCTGTTTGGAACTGACATAGCGGATTATTGGTTTCCGGTATCGCAAGGAGGCGACATTGCCTTTATTTATGGTGTGTTGAAGGTCATTTTCGCGAACGGTTGGGAGGATGAAAACTTTGTAAAGAATTATGCGGTTGGCTTTGAGGAGCTCAGGAAGCAAACCGAGCAGATGGATTGGGCGGTGTTGGAGAAGCAATCCGGAATGGGTCGCGCCAGCATGGAGGAGTTCGCGGAGTTGATTCATCAGGCGAAGAATGCGGTGCTGGTTTGGAGCATGGGCATTACGCAGCATGTCTTTGGCGCCAATGCGGTTCAAATGGTGCTAAATCTCGGCTTGGTAAAGGGCTATGTGGGGCGGGACAAATGTGGGCTTATGCCTATTCGGGGACACTCTTCCGTGCAGGGCGGTGCGGAGATGGGTGCTTACGCGACGGCACTTCCCGGCGGCAAGCCGGTCAATGCGGAAAATGCTCAAAAGCTCTCGGCAGAGTATGGTTTCAAGATTCCTGAGTGGGTTGGGTTGACGACTACTGAGATGGTGGAGGCTTGCGCCCGTGGAGAGATGGATGTGCTCTACTGTTTGGGTGGCAATTTCCTGCGCACGCTGCCAGATCCAAAGTATGTTCAGCAGGCTCTGGCCAACGTGCCGATGCGGGTGCATCAGGATATCATTCTTACCGACCAGATGTTCATTGAGGCAAAGGAAGAGGTGATTCTGTTGCCAGCCAAAACTCGTTACGAACAAGATGACGGCGGGACGGAGACGATCACCGAGCGCCGCATCGCCTTTACGCCGGAAATTCCACGCCAAGTGGGCGAAGCAAAAGCTGAGTGGAAGATTTTACGCGAGCTGGCTGCCGCAGCCTATCCCGAGAAAGCTCATTTGCTGGGATGTGAAACCGGCTGGAAAATGCGTGAGGAGATCGCGCGTGTGGTTCCCTTTTACGATGGTTTTCAAAAGTTAAATAAAACAGGTGAGGCTTTCCAATACGGCGGTCCGCACCTTTGCGCCGACTGGAAATTCAACACCCCTGATGGCAAAGCACACTTCTGCCCGGTACCGCTTCCGGATTTGAATCGAAAACAGGGCGAGTTCAAGGTCAGCACGCGTCGTGGCAAGCAGTTTAACACATTGATTTATGCGGAGATCGATCCGTTGAACCAGGCGCCGCGCGATGCCGTTCTGATGAATCCGGACGATGCTGCGGAGTTGCACCTAGTCCATGAAGATCGGGTGTTGCTAAAAAATGAACTTGGGCATTACGAAGGACTTGTATTTCTGGCTCCGATTGCGCGCGGGAATCTGCAGATTCACTGGCCTGAGGGGAATGTAATTGTTCAGCGTGGCATGGTAGATCCTGCCGGGATGGTTCCGGATTACAATGCCTGGGTGCGCGTGGAGAAGGTTTAGTGCGTCCAGATCATTTGATTGCCCAAACGAGCGTCATCCACTCTGAATGTTGACAGCCTGTGACGAACGAACAAAAACAACAAACAGGTGGTTCAGAAATCACTCCCGCGAAAGTGCTACGCTGGCGGGTTGGTGGGAAATTGCTGGAGGAGGATGATCAGCTTGTCACCGAAGAACCGCTGGAGATTCGTGTGCGCGGCAAGAGCGTGGCGATCACAATGAGGACTCCCGGGCAGGATGAGGAGTTGGCGGTTGGATTTCTTTTGACCGAAGGCATCATTAAAAGAAGAAGCGATGTAGTGGAGGTGGCGTACTGTCAACAAGGTGAGGCTGCCAATTATCAGAATACAGTGAATGTCTTTCTTGCGCCTGATGTTGCGGTGAACTTTGAAGAATTAACCCGGCATGTATTTGCTTCGTCCAGTTGCGGGCTGTGCGGCAAAGCCTCGATCGAATCGGTGCATCAGCATTTCACTCCCGTTGATTCCAACGTGACGATTGCGCCCGAAATGATTTTGCAGTTGCCGGATTGTTTGCGTTCGGCACAGGAGACGTTCTCCAAAACCGGTGGTCTGCATGGAGCGGGAATCTTTGATGTGCAAGGAAACTTGCTCGTCATGAGAGAAGATGTGGGCCGGCACAATGCGGTGGATAAAGTGTTGGGTCATTGTTTTCTGAAACAGATATCCCTGAGCAACCATGTGTTGTTGGTGAGCGGAAGGGCTTCCTTTGAGATCATGCAGAAAGCGCTTGCTGCAAGGATTCCGATTGTTTGCGCGGTGTCAGCGCCGTCCAGCCTGGCGGTGGAGTTTGCGCGGGAGAGCGGGCAGACGTTGGTCGGATTTTTGCGAGGAGGAAGCATGAACATTTACTCCCACCCACAGAGGGTCATTGTTTTAGGATGTAGCTGAATAAATTCGCGTTGACCGAATCGGATGGTTGTCCTTAATCTCTCATGCCTAAGCCCTCATTACTCAATTGCACAAACTATGAATACTATTGTACCTCTTATTAGTTCAGGCGTTGCCGGTCCATTGGGTGTCCTTCATCTGCCGCGTTTGTGGCTCAAAGCCTCCCTCGAAGCCTGTGGTAAACTGGCTCCGGGCTATCCTGGCGCTGGCAAAGGTTATGACCAGATGGTTATCGACGGCATCGGTTTGAATCGTGATGCCGTGTTGAAGTTTATCAAGACGAGCAAGCCAACGTATCCTCAGTTTGAGGCCTGGGTGAAGCAGAATGCCACCAAGCTCGACAAGGCTTCCATTGAGAATCTAAATGCAGCCATCCGCGGCTACCATCATGATGATGATACGCGCAAGTGCATTCTCCATGCGAATGGTCTTTCGGATGATGCTTCCGCCTCCAAAGATGCAGTAAACTTGAATAATCTGGATGACTGGAAGGAATTCCACGAAGCCGTTCTCAAGTAAAATTTGGTTCTGTTGATTTGTGCCGGCGCAAGCTCCAGTGCTTGCGCCGTTTTTTATTGCACTTGACATTGCAACTATTTTTCACTCGACATACGTTGCCATTTTCGGATAGCTTCGCTGCGAACCCCCAACGAAAGGACAAGCATGAAAGGCAACGAATACCTTTTTCCCCATCGTCTTACCCGTCGTGATTTTGTCAAAATGGCAGCGACTGCAACTGCCGGTCTGGCTCTGCCGGGCTCAGGTTTTGCAGAAGAAAAAAAAGAACCTGTCCGCATTGGTAGTGGATATCATACGTATGAACTGGTCGAGGATTGGGGCAAGCTTCCCGCTGGAATGAAGTATGGTCATGGGTGTGGGATTATTGTGGATTCCAAGGACCGCATTTTCGTCACCTCCCGTTCTGCAAACCCTTGCGTTGCCATCTTTGATCCGGACGGAAAGTTGCTGGAGACCTGGAGCAATGATTTTGCCCAGAAGGTCGGGTATACCACGGCAGAAGTGGCCGACACTGCACACTGCCTGTATTGGAATAAAGAGGGCGACGATGAATTCATTTATTGGACTGAGAATGTCAGCACCAATAAAGAGGGTCCCAAAAAGGGCAAGCGTGTTTACAAGACAGATCTGAAAGGGAAAATCCTTTATCAGATCGGAAATGTGGAGAAGGAAGACAGCACTTCACAAAAATTTGATTGGACCAATCCGACCGACGTGGCTGTAGCGGCCAATGGGGACATTTACGTCGTAGATGGATACGGCAGCCAGCGTGTCAGTCGGTTTGATAAGAATTTTAAGCACATCAAGACCTTTGGGACCCGTGGCAAGGAACATGGACAGTTCAACACCTGTCATGGAGTTTGGATTAATACCTTGAAGGGGGATCAGGAAGTTTATATTGCCGACCGTCATAATGATCGCATCGAGGTTTTCTCACCGGAACTCGAATATAAGAGGACGCTAACGGGTGATGTGCGTAACCCGTGTTGTTTCTATCAGCACAAAGATAAACTTTTTATTCCTGATCTGGCGAGTCGTGTCACCATTCTGGATGCGAACGATAAGTTGGTGGCACATCTAGGGGATGGAAAGGACAAGCCGGACAACAGCAAGAATCCATCCATGTTTGCCGCACCGCATGCACTGACGGTGGATTCCCATGGCGATTTGTACGTGGTTGAGTGGGTGCCCTTCGGACGCCCACGCAAATTCAAGCATACGCCTCAAATTGCTTAAGACTGAGAGTTGTGCGAAGCCCGCTCATCCCAGCCATGGGATGCGGAAAATGAGTAGAGCTGCTTCTGAAGCTTTGCAATCGGTTGCGGAGCAGGTTTCTGCGGCGTGGCGAGCCCTGAAATTTAGGTGCTGGTTGGGTTTGCAATCCGGCACGGCCCCGTTAACTTGCCTTTATGCAAAGTGAATTTGCCGTGACCGCACACTGGCGAGGGGAGTTTGAGGAGGCCGCCTTTCAGGCCTGGGCGCGGAAATTGCGTGCCGAATTGCACGCCCCCAAGGTTTCGCTGGGACTGGTTTTCATGTCACCGAAAATGTTTCCTCAAGCGGAGCAGATTCTGGAAATTCTACGAGTCGACGGCCAGATACCGTTGCTGGCGGGTTGCTCCAGCAACAGCCTGATCACGGGTGTTCACGAGTTCGAAGATGATGGCGGACTGGTGGTGGCGCTCTACTCGCTTCCGGGTGCTGAATTGAAGGCGTTCCGATTTACTCAGGCGGATCTGGAGCAAGGCAGCGGTCGTGCTTACTGGCAGCACAAAACCGGCGTTACTCCTGAGCAGACCAACGGTTGGCTGGCCTTTGCTGATCCTTTCAACATGGATTGTGAAGCCTGGCTCGGCAGTTGGAACGAGGCTTACGCGCCAGCGCCGATTCTTGGAGGACTTGCCAGTGGCGAACAGACCACACAGCAAACCCAGCTTTATTTGAATGGGGAAGTGTATGAAGAGGGTGGAGTGGCCATTTCCATTGGCGGAGACGTGAAACTGGTCGGAGTCATTTCACAGGGATGCACACCGATTGGCGATACCTGGACGTTGACGAAGGTCGAGAAGAATTTGATTCAGGAAATTGGAAATCGTCCCGCATTTGAAGTTCTCGCTGAAACTTTCGGCACGCTCACGCAAGACGAGCAGCAAGCTTCGCGGGGAAATCTATTCATCGGGTTGGTCATGAATGAATATCTGGAAGAATATCATCGTGGCGATTTCCTGGTGCGCAACCTCATCGGTGTTGATCCCCAATCCGGTATCATTGCCGTGGGAGCGTTGCCGCGTCTGGGGCAAACCATCCAATTCCAAAGACGTGATGCAGCAGCGGCTACAGAAGACATGAAAGCTCTGTTGGCGCGGGCCAGGAAGCAGCTGGCAGGCGCCACGGTCTATGGCGGTTGCCTGTGCAGTTGCAATGGCCGCGGTCAGGGATTGTTTGGAGAGCCAGACCACGATGCAAAGATGATTCAGGAAATGCTGGGACCCGTTGGGATGTCCGGATTCTTCTGCAACGGAGAAATTGGTCCGGTAGGAGAAAGGAATTTCCTCCACGGCTATACCGCTTCTTTGGCTTTGTTCGTCAAAAAGAGCTGAGCTTACTCCCACGCCTGCAAATTCAAAAAGCAGAGCCAACCGGAACCATTCAAGTGCACGTTGCTAGGAAGTTTTCTTCCCAAATTCGGCATCGAGCGGAATAAATTTTATGATCAGGAAGCCTGGAATCGTGGCCAGCAGGACCCAGATGAAAAAATGTTGATAGCCGATGATGTCCTGCAGCCAGCCGCTGAACATACCTGGAATCATCATGCCCAGTGCCATGAACCCGGTGCAGATGGCGTAATGCGCGGTTGAATGCTGGCCGCGGGCGATATAGATCAAGTAAAGCATGTAGGCAGTGAATCCAAAACCGTAACCGAATTGCTCAATGGCGATGCAAAGGTTGATGATCCAGAAGTTGTCCGGCATGGCGTATGAAAGATAAACGAAGACCGCATCCGGCAGATGAATTGCGAGCACCATCCACCAGATCCAGAACTTCAGGCCTTTTTTCGCCGCCACCACTCCACCACAAAGACCGCCAATCGTAAGTGCGGCAATTCCGATGGTTCCGTAGGCGAGCCCAAATTGGGCAGTGGTCAACCCCAGGCCGCCGACCTCACGGGCATCGAGCAGGAAGGGAGCGACCATCTTGACCAACTGCGCTTCAGCGAAGCGATAGAAGATCATGAAGAGAATCAGGAATCCAATTTTATCCTTTTTGAAGAAAGTGCCGAAGGTGTGGAAAAACTCCTTCATAAACTTTTTCAAGGAATCTGCAGTTCTAGGCTGGTCAGTCGCCGGCCAGGGCAGAATAAATCGATGGTAGATTCCAAAAAAGAGGAACATTGCGGACAAAATAAACATCGTGATGACCCAGGAGAGAGGGATGTTGCCTGAGGAGACCTGCATGGTGGTGGAAGCCGATGTTTTTAACTTTGGATCGAGTTGAATTACACCCAGCGCAGGCTGATTCCAGTTTTGATCGTTGAAGACGAGTCGCGTGCCTTCGGCCACGGAAAAGCTCTTATCATCACTGGCACCCAAGCCCATGCTCACTCTGGAACCGAGGCTTACCACGACATCTTTACCCGGGGGTTTGGAGAGATGAATTGAAACCAAGCCAATGTTTCCTGAAGTATCGCTCTTGGATTTGGGTTCTGGTGCGAAATGCGATTTGAGGAAGGCTTCCAAAGGGTTTGAGATCAAGGTTGAGAATAGGGCGCCAATGGGTTTGCTAACATAGGTGCTCCACCAGGAAGGGTTGTCCTCGGCTTTCTTTTCAAGCTGATAAAAGCCATTTTGGACATTGTTGCTTTTGGCCAAGGCAATCAGTGACTGTATCTCCTTTTTTGAACGAACTTCGGGACTCACCTCGACCACTTCAGGTTGGGCGAGAATGCGCAACTGTCCTTCCAGAGGAGCAGTGGTGATTGGTTGTTGATCCAAGGATTGAATCAAGGCGACCCCGGGCCTGGCATTCACGTGCAAATTAACCTTTGGAAGACCGGTATTGTTCTGAATGTAACCAGCGAGGATAACGAGAAGTCCCTGACCGAAAATAGTGGATATGCGGTAGAATGTGCTGCGGATGCCGACGAAAAAGGCTTGTTCCTTCTCAGTAGTTGCCAACATGTAGAAGCCATCCGTTGCGATGTCCTGCGTTGCCGAGCTGAAGGCGAGAATCCAGAAAAAAGCCAGGGTGTATTTAAAAAAGTTGGGAGATGGAATGGATAGCGCAACGCCGGCGAGCGCGCCTCCAATAATGATTTGCATGATCCAAATCCAGAGCCGTCGGGTTTTCAGGATATCCACGATGGGACTCCAGAGAGGTTTGATGACCCACGGCAGATAAAGCCAGCTTGTATAGAGAGCGATGTCTGTATTCGAAATGCCCATGCCCTTGTAGATAATGACCGCGACGATCATCACCACCACGTACGGGAGACCTTCTGCGAGGTAGAGCGTGGAAACCCATGCCCAAGGATTGCGATAGGTGGCTTTGGTCGAACTGGGGACCTTTGGTGTCTGCTGCGATACGCTGGGCATTGACATAATATCGGAATTACGGGGTTTTGTAGCAGCAAAGCGGAGGGAGCGGCAAGCTCAGAAAGGAGTGGCGGAATCCGCCGAGACACGAGGAAATGAAAAAGCCATACCGAAATCTCCGGTATGGCTTGAAATGTCAATTGAGCGGATTACTTCTTCGCCAAACTTTCCTTTACGGCGATGACGCAACGGGCGCAGATGGTTGGATGCTCAGGGCTGCTTCCGATATCGGTTTCCCAGTGCCAGCAGCGTTCGCACTTTTGGCCGTCGGCTTTCGCCACGACTGCGGTGATGGGTTGATCGCCTTCAGTTTTGATTTCAAGTTGGGAGACGTTCAACAACTCACGCAAGGCTTCTGCATGCGATCTGGCTTCGGCGAGAGAAGGGTTCGTGCCGGACAAGTTCAGCTTTGCGTCCAGAGCCTTGCCGATGGTCTTGGCCTGACGCGCCTTTTCCAACTCCGGCAGGACCTGTTCGCGCAACTCAAAAAGAGTTTTCCAGGTAAGCTGCTCTTTTTCAGGAAGCGTGAAGCTGGCAGGCGTCCAATTCGATAAATGAACGGAAGCTGCTGGCTTGGCAGGAATAAACTCCCAAGCTTCATCGGTCGTAAACACAAGCATCGGAGCAAGGATATGAGAGAGGCCGGTGACCAATCGATAGAGAGCCGTTTGCGTGGAGCGACGGCGCTGCGAGTTGGCGGCATCGGTATAGAGACGATCTTTTACGACATCATGGTAGATGGATGACAATTCCACGGCGACGAACTGGCTCACCTTTTGGTAAACGACGTGAAACTCATAGTTGGCATAGGCCGCCAAAACTTCTTTCTCTAACTTGGAGAATTCACCCAAAATCCAACGATCCAAGCCGGTCAGCTTATCATCGGCAACGGTGTGTTTAGCTGGATCAAAATCATAGAGGTTTGAGAGTTGGTAACGCAGAGTATTGCGGATGCCGCGGTACGTCTCGCTGACCTTGTTGACTCGTTCCTCACTGACGACAATGTCGTTGCGATAGTCTTGAGAAGCGACCCATAGGCGGACGACATCGGCGCCGTACTTCTTTACATAGGCCTCGGCAGTTTGAGGTTTTTCGTAGCCACCCTGGCCCTGCTTGCTCTTGGAGATTTTTTCACGATCAGCGTCCACCATGAAACCATGGGTCAACACGGTTTTGAATGGAGGCACACTGTTGCCAGCGAGTGACAGCAAGAGCGAAGACTGGAACCAGCCGCGATGTTGGTCGCTGCCTTCCAGATAAACATCTGCCTGCCACCGGTCCACGCCGGGCTTTTCATCATGATGCAGTTCAGGACGGCGCATCAAAACAGAACGTGAGGAGGAGCCGGAATCGATCCAGACGTCGAGTGTATCGTTTGACTTGGTGACAGCATCAGCACCTTTCCAATCCTTGGGTTTTACTAGGGACCAGAGGTCGGTGGGTGACTTTTCGAACCAGACATTCGAGCCGTATTCTTCGATGAGATCGGCCGCGTTACGCACGATTTTAGCATCAAGGATGGCGTTGCCCTGAGCGTCGTAGAATGCCGGGATAGGCACGCCCCAAGTACGCTGGCGCGAGATGCACCAATCTGGACGCGACTTGACTGCGCCTTCGATACGATTCTTGCCCCAATCGGGTACCCATTTCACGTGGTTGATCGAGTCGAGTGCTTGATCACGGAATTTGTTGTGGTCGATCGAGATGAACCACTGATCCATGGCGCGGAAGATGATCGCTGTCTTGCTGCGCCAGCAGAAGGGATAGCTGTGGTGATAGTTTTCTTGATGGAGCAGGGCCTTGCGCAGACGGAGTTCGTGGAGGACGGCTTCGTTGGCGTCGCTCTTGCCGTGCTTCTCCAGGATGGACTTGCCAACCATTTCGGCGGGCATTTGTTGTTCGCGGGGCAGGTCGTTGGTATAGGCCAGGCAGCCATCGTCGTCGACGGGGGAGTAGATGGGCAAACCATTCTGGCGGCCGAGATTATAGTCGTCAAGGCCATGGCCGGGAGCGATATGAACGAAGCCGGTGCCGACGCTGTTCTCAACGAAGTTGTCACCCGCGAAAAGCTTGCCCGTGCGATTGCAGAAGGGATGCTGGTATTCCACTTCCTTCAAGTGTTCGCCAGTCAAACTGCGGATGATTTCATAACCGGCCCAGCCGCATTTCTCAGAAACCGTCGGCAAAAGCATGGTTGAAAGCACATAAGTTTCATCGCCCACGCGCACATGCGAGTAGCTGAAGGTTGAGTTATAAGCGACCGCCAGGTTGGCGGGGAGCGTCCAAGGAGTCGTCGTCCAGATCAAGATGTAAGTATTTGGCCGGCCAACGATTGGAAATTTGACATAAGTGCTTTGGCTGACATGGTCGTGGTATTCGACTTCGGCTTCGGCCAGCGCCGTACGGCAGGGGATGCTCCAATAAACCGGTTTTTTGCCACGATAGACAAAGCCCTTTTCCACGATATCTGCGAACATGCGCAATTCGTCGGCTTCGTATTCCTTATTCAAGGTCAAATAAGGATTGTCCCAATCGCCAAGCACGCCCAATCTTTTGAACTGTACGCGTTGGAGATCGATATACTTGCGGGCATATGCTTCGCAGGCTTTGCGGATGGTGGCTGCATCCGCGGCAGTGTCGCCTGCTTTGCGCATTTCCTGACTGACCTTGAATTCGATGGGCAAGCCATGGCAATCCCAGCCGGGCACATAGGGAGCGCTTTTGCCCCGGAGAGTCTGGTACTTGATGATTATGTCCTTAAGAATCTTGTTGAGCGCGGTGCCGATGTGCACGTCGCCGTTGGCGAAGGGCGGGCCGTCATGAAGAACGAATTTTTCGGCTCCGGCACGCTGGGCTTGAATTTTTTCGTATAAACCATTGGCCTGCCATTGCTCCAGGCGTTGCGGTTCACGGGTCACCAGATCGGCTTTCATCGGAAAGTCGGTCTGCGGCAAATTCAATGTATTCTTATAGTCCATGTGAATGTTTCAAAGAGTTCGCACGGTACCAGCAGGTTGAGAGGGTGTCAACGCGAGGACAGGGTGGCTCGAAATGATGGCAACTTTCTCATTTGTGCTCAGTTGTGTTAGTTTACTACAGGACCAGGCCGGAAGATAGAGGCCGGCTCACTTCAAATACACGAGAACTAAAAACGATAAAGGACTATGCAAAACAAATTGGTAGTAGTCACTGATCTGGGTTGTCTCAAAGCATACAAGGTTGATTATGATGAATTTAGCACAAGCCCGCGACTGGAGTTGATCAAGGATATGCAGACAGCGGAAGCGGATGGCCGACTGTCAGATAAAAACACAGATGGAGAAGGGAGGTTTAAAAAAGGTGGGGCATTGGGGATGGGAACAGGAGGGAATGTGGATCCTAATAACATGGAATTGGAATTGGAGCGGAGAGCAATCACTCAGCTGGCAAAAACTGTAAACCAATTGGTGAAAAGCAATGATGGAGACCGGCCTGTTTACCTGGCAGCTATCAAACGGATTAACAATCAACTGATGGATAAGCTCGACCCGGGCGTCCGGGCGAGAATTGAAAAGAATGTTTCTGAAGATTTGACCAAGATTAATGGAACAAAATTGCTTGGTCACTTCGCCTGAGCGTTCCAATAGCCGTGACCAACATTGGCCACTTCGCAGGGGTTATTACTCCGTGCGGAGAACTGGGTCTTTTCTCTCGCAAAAAATACTTCCTGTTTTTTAGTCGTATTGCATTTAGAGCGAAAGTGGCTATTCTTCCGAAATGATTAAAAGTGAGAAACCTCCGGTGGATCCGGAACTAAAGAGGCGCATTGACGAACTGATCAAGTATAAAGGTGGCGGTTACAATCCTGAGGCCGTTAGTGACATCATTGAAAGTGCATTGAAGCTAATGACCGATGTGAAAGACAGCGGTGATGTTAAGGTGATTCAAACCGCGGTGCGGGAGTTACGTTATGCATTCAAGCTGTTTGCACCTTATGCACATAAACGCAAGGTAACGATTTTCGGTTCTGCCCGTACGCAACCTACCAAGGTGGAATACCAACAAGCTGTCGAATTTGGCAAAAAGATAGCGGATGCAGGTTTCATGGTGATTACCGGGGCTGGCGGGGGGATCATGCATGCTGGACACGAAGGAGCGGGGCTCGAAAACAGCTTCGGTGCGAATATTCGACTGCCTTGGGAACAGGGGGCAAATCCCGTCATTCAGGACGACAAAAAGCTGATTACCTTCAAGTATTTCTTTACCCGCAAACTCATCTTCATCCGACACTCGGATGCCATTGCGCTCTTTCCGGGCGGCTTTGGCACGATGGATGAGGGTTATGAAGCATTGACCCTGATGCAGACCGGCAAAAGTCAGCTCATGCCACTGGTGCTCATCGATCGACCCGGCGGCACCTATTGGAAAACGTGGGACAAACACATTCGCGAACATTTGTTGCGCGACCAATTGATTTCACCGGATGACCTGAACCTTTATCAAATTACGGATGATACGGATCAAGCGGTGAAGATCATCAGCCGCTTTTATCGTAATTTTGTTTCGACCCGGTTCGTAAAAGAGCTGTTTGTGATTCGCCTCAAGCATGCGCCTTCAGCATCGGCCATCGAAGCAATGAACGAGGACTTTGCCGATATCATTGTCGGGCCGAAGATTGCCACGATTGAAGCGACTCCCGAAGAACGCGCGGATGAAGATATGATTGACCTGCCACGGATTGCGTTTGGATTCAATCGTCGGGATTACGGCCGGCTGCGGCAGTTGATCGATGTATTAAATGCGCTGTAGGAGCGAGTGGTTAACCGCTTTTACTTGGTGGATCACCTCTACCATTTCAAGTTGAGTTGGAATTACTTGATAGCGTGATCTGTATTTCGCCTGGCTGGTTTTTCCGGCCAGGCGATGCCCTTTTAAGCCAGAAATACGGAGGCGAAAAGTGAAACGGCTTTACGTGAGCGGGGCACCAGACACTCAATACTGCATCGCAGCGATAATTTCCTGGGCAATGTCGTTGTCGTTATCCTTTTCCTTGACCATGTTCACCCATTTGCGGGCGGTTTGGAGGTCATCATTTAAGGCAAAGAAGATGGTTCGATCCAGGGCGAGTTCGATCACCTGCTGACGGGATTTTTGCTGCTCAGGCATGGTGTTCAGGAGGCTCTCGGCACGTCCAAGCCAGCCATTCACTTCGGCAGACACGTTGGCATCCTGCATCCGGCGGAGTAGGAGAGCGGCGATCGAGAGGGTGGCGCCATAATCATTGGGGGAATCCTTTACAGCTGCGAGCGTGTGCTCCTCAGCATCGGTCCAAAGTTTCATCTTTTCACATGCTTTGGCCAGCAACATGCGGGTATGAGCGGTGTCCTTAAATTTTAGACGGTCCTGACAAACGGTGAGCAATTCGGGATAGTTTTGCGACTTGATGAGCATGGACGAGAGGGTTTCCCATGCCTGATCACGATTAGGATCAAGCGATACGGCGCGCTGCAGGCTGGAAACACTACAACAATAATCACGGAGGATGGGTCCCTGCAGAATTCCAAGTGCTTCCAACGCGCCGGCCACCACGTGCTCATCAGGGTCTTGCGCCATGTTTTCGAGGCGCGTCATGGCATCACGGATGGAAAGCTGAGTTTTGTCCGGGAGTGAACTCCAGGCGGACTCGTCATCCCGCTTAATTTTGCCATCTTTGGCCATATACATTTCGAACAAAACCACCCCCAGAATGCGTTTGGGATCCTTGGGGCTCAGGTCGCGGGAGCGTTGCAGGTCGGACAGGCTTTTCTGAGTGAAACATTTGGTTAATGGGTCTGAATTATCCTGTTGAGCACCCGTGAAGCGCTGAATTTCCGAGAGAACATAGTTCTCCAGCGAATGGTGCATCGCCCGACGGAAATAAACATCCGCCTCGTCCGGTGCGATCGTAACAGCTTTTTCAAAACATCCAGCCGCTTCATCAAGGCACCTTTGTGAATGACTGACTTTATTGTAGGAGGGTTTAAAGGACTCGGAAGCGGTTCTTTTTCTGATGTTTCGGGAGCTTTCGGTCAGTTCGCTACGAGCTTGGGCGTCCAGGAAACGGCCCAGGGTTACCCAGCACTTCCAATCGGTGGAACCAACGCGGGTGGCGCGGCGTAGAACGCTCTCGGCTTCCTCCCGCCTGCCGATATTGTTCAAGGATTTCCCAAATTCCAACAGAAACTCACTGTTGTCGGATTGTTGTTCGATGGTTTTGCGGTAAAGCTCAACGGCCTTGGCCCAGGATTCCTCTGCGGAAGTGTAATCTCCGCTTTCTGAGTAAAGCCGGCCGAGTTGATAGTATCGTTGAGCGTCGCTTACATCACCCTTCAGGTCCTTCCGTAAATTGTCGATTTGGGGGGAGAGATCTTCATGCGGCAGACCAATGGTAAAACCACGCTCAGGGTCGAATGTCCAGTCCGCCTGAAAGGCGATGCCGGGCAATTTTACCAGGCGACGCAGCTTATCCTTGCCGAGTTCAGGCGTGGATGCCTGAAGGGTCAGCGCCATCAACAAAAAAGACAAAACAACTTGGATACGCATAAAAAGTCTTTTTCCAGCAAATGCATACTACCTGCCAAGCTTGGACGGAGGCCAGTGAAAAAGTATTCTAGCGCAAAATTCCTACACGGCATGGGAAACCAAGGGTTTCAAATAATAAACCCATATGGCGGCTACCTCACGCGCCATCATGTAAGGCGTTTCGCGGAGCAAATAGGTTTCCCTGGCCGGAACAGTGTAAACATCCCAACCATCGCGGCGGTAAGCCATTTTGATACGCGGCAAATGGTAAAAGTGGCTGACGACCAGAATATGACGGGCATTAATTTGGGAGAAAAGGCGCTCAGTATTGTTGACTGTCGCCTGAGTGTTTAGTCCAGCCCGGTCGGTAAGGATATCCTGCGGTTTGACTCCAAGTTGAACCGCCATGCGGGTCATGGATTCCGTTTCATGAACCGAACCATCGCCTGGTCCGCCCGAGAAAATCAGCTTCTTGACCAGACCATCACGGTAAAGCTGACAGGCGGTGCGAACACGATCTGCCAAGGCATCAGAAGGCCGGCCGTCGGCATAGGCCCGGGCTCCAAGGACAACTGCCACATCCGCCGGGCGACGATAATCGGTTTTACCAAAGCAAAGCATTTGGGCGAAGGGAAAGGCAAGGAGACAGAGGAGGAATAAACCAGTAGTGCGGACAGTGGCCCGAGCCTGCGCGGGGTGGAAGTCAGGGCGTGAAGCCGCCCGGCAGATGAGTATCAAGCCAGCCAGGATGAAAAGAGAAATGGGCAGAGGAAATGCGGGCCGGATGGTTCCGTGCGCCATGAGTGAATAGAACTTAATACTGTTGCAGGCGCCAGCGGCTGCGAGCAAACCAGTAAAAAGGACGGTGGTGATTCGGCGCCAGTTCGATTGTGGCGGGCGAACGGCAAAGGAAATCAAAACAAGGGAGCTGAGCAGGAGAAAAAATTTGGCGGGCAGTTCCGGCAGAGCTCGCAGGTCAATCCACCAGAGATTAGCATCTAGACCGGGCAGCCGGAAGCTCGCGACAATGTTTATAAAGCTGAAAGTGCCGAGAAAAAGAGCCAGGGCGCGGGCGGCGGAGAGAGACAAGAGTTCCCGGCGATCTTTATCAAAGCGGAAATATTGAAGCCTCATTCTCATAAGGGCGACAGTAATCCTGCCGTCGTTGAAACTCAAGAAAAAGCAAAGGGCGCGCAGAATATTTCGCCTGCGCGCCCTTTGGAGTGCGGGAAGAACTATTTAGACGGTGCGGAGGCCGACAGCAGTTCGAGCAGGGCTGCATCCTTTTCCGGGCCGCTGATGAAATCCAGGGCACGGAAGTAATGATCGCGTTCCCTGGGCGAGGTGTTTTTATCCGAGATAATCTTTACAAGATAAGGCAGGGCTTTGGAAGAGCGGGAGCGCCAGATGACGTCGTGGCCGCGTGGAGTGTTCCATTTGTCACCTACTTCAGCCAACCAGGCTTCGAAGAACTTGTCCTCCTGTTTGTCCATGCCGATACCCAGTGCTTCGAGATACCAGCGGTCCTTGCCATCGTGCTGTGTGGCCAGTGTGGCCCAGAGTTTTGGAGCTTTCGGAGAGTTGCTGTGACGGAGGGTAATCGCGCATTCGCGCCTCACGGCATCCGAAGGATCATACACCAGCGCCTTTACAAACAGGGTCATGTCGAGTTTGGCTTCGCAACCAGCTCGTAAACCGGCGATACGAATGTCCGGGTTAGAGTCCAGCACGGCTTTCTTCACATATTCGTGCTCGGTACCTTTGATTTGCGAGAGGAAATAGAGCGCACGGGCGCGCATGCGAGGGTTGGCTTTGGTGTCCTGCCACACTTTGAGCAGTTCGCTTTCCGCACGGATGCCCATATGCTTGAGCTCCATCCAGGCGACATAGCGGGTGGAAAGGTTTGGAGATGCGAGGGCATTCACGCAGCCCGCAGGAGTGGTGAGATCCAGTTTTGGCACGGAAGGTTTGAAACCAACCGGTGCGATCCGGTAGACGCGGCCCGTCATGCGGGCGGGGTCCCGGTCAGCCATGTTGTGACCACCTACGCCAGCATCGTTCCAGTCAGCAACATAGATGGAACCATCGGGCGCGACACAAACATCGGACGGGCGAAACCAGGAATCGCTGCTGGAGAGGAGGTCGACACATTCCGCCTTGTAACCACCGCCCCGGGCTTCAACCGGATAGGCGCGCACCGTCCGTGGCCCGGCGTCGCAAAGAATGATCTGGTTCTGAAATGCCTTCGGGAGCAGATTGCCTTCGTATATAGCAATACCCGTGGGAGCGCCGGCTCCGGTGATGAGCAGGTTGGGCACGACGCCGGGATCATTCTGATGCCAGTGGCGTTGCTGGATTTCCTCCTCCATGCCGGTGCGTTTGGCGGTCCACCCTTCACCCGTCATTTCGTCGGCGTAACCGAAGTTGCCATGCTCCATAAGGTAGTTGATGCGAACACTGCGGTTGCCATCGTCGTCGTTGTCCGATTGCCAGACGGTGCCAAAGGAATCGACCGCGACTTCGTAGGGATTGCGGAAGTTATGAGCGAGCACTTCGACGCCTGTGCCATCGAGATTGCAGCGAACGGCCATGCCATTACGATAAGGCTTGCCAATGTTGATTACTTCATTGCCATCGATGTCCATGACCGGCTTCCCATCCTTGTCTTTGAGTTGACCGGCATGGTTGCCGAAGTTGAAGTAAAGTTTTCCGTCAGGGCCGAAGCTTACGGCATGGACACCGTGGTCGTCATCGACACCGGAAATTCCTGTGAAAAGCAGTTCCTTTTTGTCTGCTTTGCCATCGCCGCCTGTGTCGGTAAGAACAAAAATGTTCGGGGACGAAGAGACGATAACCTTGTTGCCAAGAACGCAGATGCCCAGGGCAGCGTTGATCTCCGGCCCCTGGTAGAAGGTGGTTTCCTTGTCGGCGACACCGTCACCATCGGTATCCTCCAGCACGACGATGCGGTCGCCTTTGGGGTCGAGAATGCCCCATGGCTTGATAGTGGAACGATAGTTCACACCTTCGGTGATCCAAATGCGACCGCGTTCATCGATATCCATATCGGTGGGATTGCGCAGCATCGGTTCCGAGGCGAACAGAGAGACTTCGAGGCCGGGCGCGACAGTGAAGTTTTTCAAGGATTCCCTGGCTGCATCAGGTCCGACTTGATGCGGAGGAATAAAGTTTTCACCAGAAGACACCTTTAACAGGGAGTCGTCCGGTTTTTCAGTAAAGACCATGAATTGCACCGCAGAGCCGCAATTCTGTTCGATTCCACCCTGGTCGATGCCAGCCTTGGCCAGGAAGTGGGTGAAGTTTTCGGGAAGCTCGAATTCAATGAGAGAAGGGGAATGTGTGCCAATGCCGTCTTTTGCGACTTTCTGACCAACCTTGAGAGGCCCACCCGCGGCATTCTTATCCACATTGACATTGCCCCAGCCAGCACTGGCTAATTTCCACTTCAATGAGGTGAGCTTTACCGAAGTGCCATCAGCCCGCACGAGTTGTGGATTCACCCAATCCGCCCAGTCGCAGCCGATGCCATTTCCACCATCGGTCACGACCAGATACAGAGACTTGGCACCGGTAATGTCAGCATCCACGGTTATCTGGCCGGATTGTATAATACCGCTGGCATATTTGGGTTTGGGAGAATTGGGAGGAGGTGTGCTTTTTTTGGCCACCTTCTTTGGGCCTTTCGGATCAAGGTTTTGCTCGAGATCCTCCGGAGTAATGGTGGATTCGATCCCGTTCGGAGGAACATCCATTTGAGCCGTCCAGACAATGGCGTTCAGCACGATTTTGCGAAAATCATCGTTGCCCCAGTTTTCGTGGTGATGAGCGCCGGTGAAGCCGAAGCCGCGACCTCCATCGGGGCGTTGATAAGCCCAGGCAACATCCTCCGGCATGCCTTTGCGGGAACGCACAACCGGGTTTCCGCCGTGAGGATCATCGGGATGTTCGCGGGTGGAATCTGGTGGGATTGCGGTGAGGATAGGGGTGACATGATCTTCCTCCTGAAAACGCATATGGTAATACCATTCATCCTGAATTTTGAAGGGCTTTACGCCACGGGTGACAGGGTGGGGTGGAAGGTCTTTGAAATCGGCTTCCCAATTGGGATTGACCGACCAATTGGTTTCGAAGTAGCCGCCAATCCAGTTGAGGAATTCCATGCCGCCCGGCTTGCTCGGAACTTCCACGGCATAATGAATACAAACCAGCCCGCAGCCGCGTTTCATTTGCTCCTGCAATTGATCCAGATGATGGTCCTGAATGGCGAGATGATGGTCGCCGCCATCCATGTAAAGGAGGATGGTCGCGGCACCGTCAAAGGCCTTCGCGTCCTTGGGCCAGCCGTTGGTGTAAGCAATGGCTTCGATGTCGGGGACTTTGTCGAGACACTTTTTCAGCAACAGCACGCCGGCGTTGTGCTCATGTTCGCGTGGACCATGGCTCGGAGTGCCGGCGACGAGGACAATTTTCTTTTTGTCCTCAGCGCACGAATTGTTTGGTTTACTGAGAGCGAAAACGCAGAGTAGCAGGGCAATGGCTTTCAGGCATTTCATAGGATTAATTGTAGGTTAAGTATCAGAAAATCGGAAGCATGTTGAGTTTTCTTTTCCATTCCAGGGCAAAAAAAAGGACAGGCCCACGGCCTGCCCTGAAAGAAAGCAGGTCGATGCCTGCCGTATGCTTATTCGATAGTTCTGAGCTTGAGGTCTTTAAATTGCACCATCATCGGAGGACCAGCATGGATTTGAAGTGCCAGAACTCCTGATTTGGCCGCTTTGGCTTCCTGTTCGTCCGTGACATCAATGGTTTGTTTGCCATTGATGAAATGTTGCAGGTGATTGCCTTTGGCGAGAATCGTGTAGTCATTCCAGTCACCCTTTTTGATGCCAGCCTCGATTTCCTTGGAATCGCCCACTGAGCCGGTCACGGTGACTTTGCCTTCGGGGGTGATCACAACTCTTTCGCCGCGTTTGGCCAAAATACCGCGGGCTTTTTCTTCGTAAAGGATGCCGGAATAAGTCGGGCCGGCTTCCATGTCGGCCTGATAGCCGGAAATAACCCAGTAACTGGGTTTTACAACCTTGCTACGATATTGAACACCGGAGTTTGCGAAGCCTTTGGCATCACCAGGAACCAGTTTAAATTTGCAGCGCAGTTCAAAGTCCGTCACGGTGCCATTCGTATAGATCAAAAACGTGTTTTCCTTGGCGGGATGTTCCGGAGTGGTCTGACCGGTGATGACACCGTCCTTGACCGACCACAAATCGGGGCTGCCATCCCAACCGGAAAGATCCTTGCCGTTGAAGATGGATTTAAAACCCCTTTCGGAATCGGCTGCGAACGTTGCCGCAGCCTGCAGGAAGAGGGCGGCGCCCAATGTAATTGCTGCGAATGATTTTATTTTCATGATTTGGACAAGCTTGTCAGGTTGTGGGTTTGGACGCAATTCTCACTTTCGTCATTCACTTTCTTGTGATTGAGGTAGCGGCCCGCGCGCCCCCCCTCATTGCGCCGATAAATTACTTATTGAAAGCCTTTTTGAGGAACTTAAGTCCCTTGACCGCGATTTCATCCTGAGTGGGTTCGATGCGACGCCAGATGGCGGCGGCGCGGGCAATCACCTTCACATCCGTGGTGAATGATTCAATGACCACATCGCCATCGTATTTGATCGATTTAAGCGCGGCGACGATAGGCTTCCAATCGAGATGGTCATTGCCGGGAGTGCCGCGGTCACTGCCGCAGGCATGAAAATGGCCCAGGAGCTTGCCGGCCTTCTTGATGGCATCAGCCTGGTACTTTTCCTCGATGTTCATGTGGAAGGTGTCGAGGTGAAGCTTCAAAGCAGGATTATTTACATCCTGGATCATCTGGAGAGCCTGATCGCAGGTGTTGATGAAATCGGTCTCAAAGCGGTTGAGTGGTTCGAGGCAGACCTGACGGCCGTTTTTTTGGGCGTATTTGGAAAGCGTCTTGAGATGACGAACGACAGTTTTCCATTGGACCTTGTATTCGTTGGGAGGAACGGCGTCAGCGCGACCCACGGCGGAATAAACCGGGCCGATCAAGGAAGGGCAATCGAGCACGACCATCTGGTCGATGAGAGTCATCATGTATTTGAGACCGGTCTCCTGATTCTCAGGCGTCCCGCGCAGGTCGCGGTCAGGACCCATGCAGGCGCAAACAGAACCGCAGACGAGGCCGTGCTTGTCCAGTTCAGCCTTCACGTGAGCGGGGTCGATGTGGGATGGATCTTCAACGGGAATTTCAATGCTATCAAAACCCCACTTCTTGAATTGTTTGAACAATTTGGTGCTGTCGTTGGTGAAGGGCGAGGTAAACAGAAAAGTATTGATGCCGAATCTCATAAAATCGTTGTCGTTGGATTTCTCCGCTAGGCTAATTGATAGGCAAAAAGTGTCAACGCAACAAAAGCCGTTTCGATAAGGCCCAAGGGAAATAAAGTCTCGAAAGAGATGAGTTTTCCGGTAGGTGGTAACCCCAGAGTTTCGCAATGGAAGTGTGCTACGTTAATAAATTCATTATGAAAAAATTACTTATTCAAGGAGTGGGGTTGGTGTTGTTGGCAGGCTTTATAGCCGGGTGTCAAACCGCATTGGAAACGGCCACCGGTAAACCCGAAATCAGGGTTTACCAGAGCAATGTGAATGACATTCAAACGGTGACAACATTGTATTTCAGAGACAAGGGATACACGCCGGCGGAAGTCGATGAAATGGGATTGTCGCGCCCGGTCAGGGAAAACGATATGGTTTTTGAGAGACCGCATCACCAGGCGACCAATCTGATAGGAGTTCCATCTGCTTCGCGAATCCTGGTGAGTATAGACACCACGCCTGAGGATGGAGTAAAAGTGTTGCGAGGGGAGGCTTTTACTGTGGGAGATGTGCATACGGGATTCGAAAATGTGGTGCCGGCGGAGCGTAACTATCCAGAGTTGCAGGCTGACCTCTACAACATTCGGAGGAATCTGGAAGCAGCGCGGAGGGGAGGCACCGCGCGCGTGGCCTCAGTTCAGGTTCAGAATTGAGCCAGACTCAGGCGACAGTTTTGTCGACCGCATTTTTTTCCACGGTTTCACAAATGGCGATCAAATTGCTCAGCAGCCGCTGATACAATCCGATAAGCTTTTCGACGTGGCTGGTTCCCTCCCTTAGCAGCAACTGGCTGGGGACTGAGTGGTAGTCCTTGTTTCGGGCGTAATCACTAACGAAAACGTTTTCCGTGGTGTGCGAAAAGGGGTAGCGCACCTGGGAGAGTTTGGTTTGAAGCTGGTTGATGGATTCCTGAATGCCAATGGAGAGCACTTCGATTTCAGCTTCCAATGTTCCGGCGTTCGCCTGTTCCTGGCGATAATGTAGCAAAACCTCAAGGGTGGCGCAGTCTTTTCGCAGTTCCAAAACTTGGCCGAAGGTTTCACCGAGGCGTGATAATGTCCAGATCATCTGCCTGGACTCGTCCTGCAACTGTGTTCCTTCAGGGATGGAGGCAGCGATTTGAGGAAGGCGAAGGAGTTGGATGGCGTCATTGATTCTCAGCCGTCCGGCTTCCTCAAAGGGTTTGAAGGCATTCACGGCCGTATCGAACTCTTCCTGGGCTACTTCAACCGCTTTTTTAATTTCCTGACCGGCCACGCCAAAGTCTTCAGGGTTGAAAGTGCAGCCGCCATCCAAAAGGTGCAAAGCCTGTAAAGACCGAATGAGACGGTCATCCGCGTCTTTCAAAGAATTGTAGGCTGTTACAGCCGCGGGTAGGATATCATGCATTCGCTGGCGGTTCTGCTGGATGCTGGTGATGAGGTGTTCCCGGCTGCGAAAGACCAAAGCTTTATGTTCTGAAATAATTATCGGTCGCAGACTGGTCGCCACTCCATGGAAAAAGCGCTTAATATTTTGTTGGTCGGCCGTATAGTCATGTTCGCCACGACGGGTGACGGCCTCGGTTGAGACCAGAAGATCAGGCGTGAACTGCGGGCCGAGGAGGTCCTGATAAAAGAAGACAGTAACTCTTTGGGAAAGCTCAGCGAAGTTGCTGAACAGTTCACTCGCGGGTTCAGTTCGGTGAAAGACTCCACGTTCGCCAGCGCGGAGTGCACGTTGAATGCGGAGTGCATGGGAAGGATGGGAGTCGTACCAACAGGTTTTTTGTTGCAGCGCCTGCAGGTAAACCTGGTCCTGGGTATCCGCCGGGATTTCGTCTGCACGGCTGGTGATGAATTCCGGCATTCGATCGAGCAACTTGCGTTCCTGTTTCCACTTGAGCCCCATTTGCTTGTGGGCAATCTGGGTTCCAACCACAATTTGTCGCAAGCGGCGGAACGTGGCAACGAATGTTTCACTTCCGGACATTTTCATTTGATATTGGTCAGCATCGAATTCCATTTGACGCGACAGAAAGGAACTGAGGAGGTGGCCCAATACCATAAAAATCCAGAGAATCCGGCGACCGATCCAGACGCAAAAACGGGCGAGGTACAATAGAATCATTAGGCGGCCGTCCTGGCCCTCATCTTCGGACATGGCGACGAGTGAAGTGTCCCAGTGGTCCCGTTCATAGACAACTTTGTAAAACCACGCGTTGATGCTGACGATGATGAATTGGGCACGCATGGCCACGCCTTGGGAAAAATGGCCATACTCATGGGCGATAACTCCTGCCAGCTGGCTTTGGGTCATGCCTGAAACCAGAGGGAGTCCGATGGTGAGAATGATATCATTTCCAAAAAGGCTGCGCCAGCCTCCTCGAAAACCGGCCGAGGCATTGGGACTGCAATCCACATCGACACGACTTGGGATGGGGGCGTTCAAGGCCCGACAAATCCAACCAATCAATGCGAACAGATGAGGAGCATCTGTGACGTTCAAGGAGTAACTCTTTTCTTCAGTGGAATGACGCCTGAAAATAGGTTTGATGAAAAAGAAAGTCAGAACGGCACCGGAAAAAATTGGGCCGATGTAAATCAAGACTTGAAAAATGAAAATTCGAAAACCGTGATAATGTGTAAGCAGGAAGGAAAAATGAGTTGCGTAATAATAGACGCAAAAGCCGAAGAGGCCGACCAGGCACACATAAGACAAGGGCAATAAAATCATGGCAGCAGCCACGACGATGAGTCCGAGTTGGTACATGAACGAAACCCTGGATGGGAGAAGCTCTCCTTCAATAGAATTTAAAGGAGAATCAGCAGAAACTCCTGTACCTGCCAGCTCACCGGTTGTATCGACTATTTCCTCGTCCATGTCTTCAGCGGAATCCTTGCACTGAATATGAAGAACAAGCCCGGGGAAAGTAAATGTTAAATCCGGTTAGACTAAAGTTTACTTATATAGTCGAGAATGCTGGGTTTACTGAATGCTAACCCAGCGTTTGGCTTTCATTTCAAAACGGGGCAGGCTGCCAGCGGGAACAGCAGTGATGGGGACGCGCAAAGCCAGATCGGTTTCGAAATTTTTTTCAAGCGAGGCCACGAGTGCGGCGGAATCCTTGCTGTCAGGATAAAATTCAACCTGAATATGCATTTCGGCGAGTGCTTGGGAGTGGCTGATTTGCACACGGTATTCGGAAATGCTTTTGCAGTTGCGTATGATTGCTTCGACGGCACTGGGATAAACATTGACCCCGCGAACGACGATCATGTCATCGGTGCGTCCGAGAATGCCACCCTCCAGCAGGAGTTCGTTGCGGCCACAGGCGCACGATGAAGTGCTTAAGGGACGTTTCACGAGGTCGCCGGTGCGATAGCGCAGAAGCGGTGAACCAGTGCGGGCGAGGGTGGTGAGAACGAGTTCGCCCACCTGTCCGGGAGCAACCGGTTGGCCGGTTGGCGGATCAATGAATTCTGCATAGTAAGCGGATTCAATGATGTGTAACGAGCAGGGGTGCACTGGGCATTCGTAAGTGACCGGTCCGACTTCCGTCATGCCGTGATGGTCAAACATCCGTGCGCCAGGCCAGAGTTCTGCGACGCGCGCACGCGTGGCAGGAATGCTGCCGCCCGGTTCACCGGCGACGATGATGGTCTTTATTTTTGATTGCCGCAGATCCATTTTTTCCTCCGCAGCCACTTCGGCAAGGCGAATCGCATAGGTGGGAGTGCAGCACAAGACGGTGGCGCCGTTGTCGAGAATGGCGCGAATGCGGGCAGCGCTGCTCATGCTGCCGCCAGGGATGCAAAGAGCACCGAGGCGTGTGCCAGCTTCAAAAGCCATCCAGAATCCGATGAACGGGCCAAAAGAGAACGCGAAGTAGATGCGATCTTCGTTCGTGACTCCAGCAGCACGATAAACTTCGATCCAACTCTCAAGCATGTTTTCCCAGTTTTCCTGCGTGTCCAGGCAGCGGAGAGGCGTGCCGGAGGTGCCGCTGGTCTGGTGAAAACGTGTGTAGCGAGAGAGAGGATAGGTGAGATTGGTGCCGAACGGTGGATGCTTTTGTTGGTTCGCGACCAGTTCCTGTTTGGTGGTGAATGGGAAGCGCTGAGAGAAATCCTCGAGTGAGGCTATATCGAAAGTGATGCTAACCGCGCTGTATTTTTCAGTATAAAACGCGTTGCCAGGAAACAGTTCCGCCACGAGGGAACGCAACTGCTCAAGTTGGCTGCTTTCTATGGCCGCGCGGGAAGGATGGGGGCCGTCAGCCATGAAACTGCCTAGTTAATCTTGTTTGGATTGGAGCGAGCGGCAGCTTGTACAACGGCGGGAGCAGGAGCGGGTTTGGGAGGAGCGGGCTTGTATATGGTCACCAGGCAGCCACCGAGAGCCGCCATGGCAATACCCAAATAAAATTGAGGTTTGATGGTGCCCCAACCGCCCTCAGGCGGGTGCAAAACCAGGGCTACCACAGCGTTAACGACCGGTGCGCCACCGAATACGATGGACATGACAACCCCTGGTTTGCCGCCATTGGCAAAGGCCAGCAGGACGCAGAAAGCGCCCAAGGCTCCGACGATGCCTGCGACCAGTGACCATCCCATACCGGCGGTGGGCATGCTCCAGCTGGCCTTACGCGAAATCAGCATGCCCAAAGGGGCAAGAACGGCGGTAATGAAGTAAGCCAATCCGACGAAGAGGAAAGCTTTGTAGAGACCATTGCTCTTGTCGGCCATGGCTGTTTGGCCGTTGTGAAGAAAAATGCCATACAGGCCCCAGGAGACCACGGTCATCAATGCGAAAGTGAGCCAATTCATATAAGGTGAAGTATAGTCAGCGCGCCGCTTTACAGCAAATGCTTTGTCGGGTTAACTTACAAAATGACGCCTGAATAATGTTATTTATCGGTCGTCTCTTAATATACTGTGAAGTTGCTTTCTGTTTTGCTCGTGGTGGTGCTGTTCGCGGGGTGTGCGAGTGCTCCAAAGCTGGATGCCCGCAAGAAGGAACGTTATGGCACATACGCCGCTCTCTCCCCCGAAATGAAGGCGGCAGTTGATGCCGGGCAGATCAAGGTGGGAATGCCGATGGATGCAGTATATATCGCCTGGGGGCCACCGTCGCAGAGTCTTCAAAGTGCTGACCCATCCGGAGAAGCGATTACCTGGCTTTATCATGGTGGGTATGTTCAAGAAGTCAGGTATTGGGGACGTCGTAACCTGCATTATGCCTATGATCCGAGAACCTATATCCGAGCACAGGTTGTGTTTGTGAATGGATTAGTGCAGTCGTTTCAGACTTTTCCGGAGCCGGTGTATTGAGCCCTGGCCTTCTTTATTAAAGCAGCAGTTCTGAGGGAGCGACTTCGATCTTATCCGCAAATTCCTTGGGGATATGTGCGGCTGACATTTTGCCGTCGGGACCTTTAACCACGCAGACGACAGTGAGAGTGCCGCGGGCTACTTCGGGTAATGTGGGGGCGTTGAGTTTGCGGAATTTGATCAGGTAGCTCAACGACTTGGATTTCTTTTCACTGACGAGCAGATGAATTTCCACCTCATCTTCAAAACGCAAAGGCTGGCGGTATTCGCATTCGGCATTCACACGCGGCCAACCAACCGGTGGATCGGTTTGGTTCATCACGACCGAGAAGCCGAGTGAGCGGAAGAAACCGTGCTCCGCAGTTTCCATGTAGCGGAAAAAATTGGAGAAGTGAACAATTCCGGCCATGTCGGTTTCGGAAAACTCGACGCGACGAACGGCTTTGAATTCGAAGGGCATGTGGCGATTTTTAGATTTCTATTTTCAATTGGCGATTGAAATCAAGCGTGCGGTTGAGCTTTTTCGCGGCTGGTAACATCCTGAAATGCCAGCAAGGTTTCGACTGCCATTTGTTCAGCTGTGAAACGTTCCTGAACGGATTTCCGACCGGCGGCACCCAGGGCGCGGGCTTGATCGGGATTCAACAAAAGTTGCTCAAGTGAGTCAGCCAGGGCTTTGGGGCTGCGCGGTTCGCAAATCAGGCCGCCGCCCGAGAGTTCAACGAGTTCAGGGAAAGCGGCATGATTGGGCTGCACCACCGGGACGCCGCTAGCGAGGGCTTCGATCACATAGAGGCCGAAGGCTTCGCCATAGAGAGCGGGGACGGAAAATACTGAGAGGGAACTGAAGAAGGAGAGTTTTTCCTCGCGTGTGACATTGGGATGAAATTCGACGTCGTTTAAAAATACCTTGGCGCGCAAGCGTTCGCGCAGGGTATTGACGAATGGTTGATCGGATGGGCCGCAGCCACCGCCGACTTTGAGTTTGAGGTTCTTAACACGATTGCGTTCCTTCAAAATGATGAAGGCTTCCACCAGAACATCGAGACCCTTTTCCTTGCACATGCGGGCGAAGTAGCCAAGGACGGGAGGGTTGGGCGCGGGGGCGTTGGGAAGGCTGATGGGAGATTGGGCGAACCCTTCGATATTAATTCCGTTCGAGATGACGCGGACGCGATCGGCAGGCAGGCCAAGACGTTCTTTCATCAAGTTGCCGAAGTAGCGCGTCGGCGGGATGAAGAGATCGATCTCGCGGGCGCGTTCTGCGAGTGTGCGCCAGGTGAGGTTACGATGGGAATCAGGCAACGCATCCAGGAAGGTATCCTCGCCTTGAAGCACACAGGCAACTGGGATGCCGAGTTCCTGCTTCAAGCGTCGAACCATGCCGATGAGCATGACATTGGAAAGGCAAATGATGTCAGGTCTGGGCTGGGTTTTGAGGAAAGCAATAAGCTGCTCGATTTCACGGGCCTGGTTGCCTTCTTCGCCGCGCATCATGGACAGCGTGAGATCACCCACATCCGCGGCGCGGGTTTTGGCGGCACTGCCGGCGGCCAGTTTGAGGAGCGCGGGCGAACCGGTCAGGTTATGCAGCCAATTCGGAGCTTCACGGAAGAAGGCGGATTTTTGCTCCAGATAAACGTTGATACCGTTGAAGAAGATGCGAGTGCCTTCGGTTTGGTCCTCCTCATCAAGCGTCATCGGCAGATAGAGAGGAATCATCAGGACCGAATGGCCCTTTTTGCGAAGCGCGGCGACGAGGGCGTTATCGCGGAAACAATTTCCGCAATACATCCCTCCGGCACCGGGTGTTATCTGGACGATGTTCACGCTGGAGAAATATTAATCAAGAATGGGCGTGGATAAACATGAAATTTAATACCCAATCTCCGGATAATCCCGCCGCTGCTTTCATTGGCAATGGAATCATGCAGCTTGCATTTGAGCGTCTGGCTTAATGAGGGGCTGGCCATAGGGAAGAGACTCAGGGATTTCGGCGAATTCCTTGATGGCGGTGAACAGCTTCGTGAAATCCTTGTTTATGTCACCAGACAGGCAATCCGTAATATCACCTGCGAGGTCGGGGTATTTGTCAGTCAGCTTGCGGAAGCTGAAATTGGGATCGTAGAAGGCGTAAACGAGCTTGCGCATGTTTTCGATGCCTTCACGAAGAGTTTTACCGTAACCTTCAAAGCGGGCCGGGGAGAAATCCGCTGCCTTCAAGGCTTCGTCAGCATAATCGGCGGCCAGAACACCGCTTTTCATGGCGAACATCAGGCCGGAGGAGAAAACCGGGTCGAGGAAGCAGAAGGCGTCGCCGACCAGGACGAGGCCTTCCGTCGCGCAATATTTGGAATGAAAGGAGAATTCGTTGGTGACGTAATAAGGGCCGAACTGTTTTCCGACTGCGAGATGTTGTTCAATCCACTTGTTTTGAGTGACTTCGCGGAGGAACATTTTTTCGGGATCGCGCACGCCATCGCGTGACAGATATTTGCCTTCAGCGACCACGCCGACACTGATGATATCGTTGTGCTGGGGGATGTACCAGAACCAGCCCTTTTCCGGTACGAACGCGACCGTGGTGGCGCCAGCATCGATGCCTTCATCACGCAGGGCGCCTTTGTAATAAGTCCAGACGGCAACCTTGTTGAGCATGGGGTCCTTGATGCGCCAGCCGTTGCGGACGGCGGCGAAGGATTCCTTGCCGGTGCAGTCAAAGGTCAGCGGCGCATGGTAATCGGTGATTTTGCCGGTCTTGTCTTTTGTGCGGGCTCCGATGACGCGGTCGCCGTCCTTGAGCAATTCTGTGACGGTGATTTCTTCAATGACGTGCGCGCCTTTTTCGCGGGCGTGGTCCAGGACAATTTGGTCAAACTCCGAGCGGAGAACCTGCCAGGTTTGGGCCACGTCCTTATCGTAACGGTTAAAGAAATAAAACGGCTGCGAGGCGCGGCCGGAAGGGGAGACAAATTGAACACTGAACTTTTTAACGAATTGCGAGGCGCGGAGCTTTTCGACGAGGCCAAGTCGCTGGAGCGGGTGAAACGTGAACGGCAGAAGCGATTCGCCGACGTGGTAGCGAGGAAATTTTTCCCGTTCCAGGACGAGGACCTTGTGACCCTTCTCGGCGAGGATTGCGGCAGCGGACGAGCCGGCTGGACCGCCGCCAATGACAATCACGTCGTAGTCAGTTTTCATATACGCACTTCCAATGTTCCGTTTTCCTATTAGTTTGCCGCCGGCAGAATTTCAACTATCTCCGCCAGGGGACGATTCTTTGGATCAAAGAGAGTATTACGCCGGCCAAACAGAACCAGCGCGCCAGAGGTTTTTAGAACATTGTTGATCAATGGATCCGAAGCCACGCGAAGGAAGGCGCTGGGACGGCTGGTGTGGGAGATTTTATGATCGGCAAGGATGCGCCCGAGCGGCAGGCGTTCCTCGAGGATGGCGTCCTGCGCCGGCTTGGGGAACAGGTCGAGATGGATTTTAATGGCGCCGAATTCAACGGCTTTTTCATCGCGGTCCAGCAAAAGAAGCACCTCGCGAAAGTAAGCGTCCTCCTTCCGTCGACGGCCGATGACCTGGATATGAATTTTTGAGTTGTAGAACTTTTCCAGGGTCGGCGTCATGTCATTCTGGTGCACCAGCAGGGTCTTGTAGGGCTCGGGAACTTTGGAGCCTTGAACCTGGTTGAGCGGAGGCAATGGCTGGCCAGCTTGCGCATAGAATTCATCCAGCGGATGGACCAGTGAGCTTCCAAGCGCTTGAGCAGTGCCGGCCAGGGTAAAAGCTTTTTCAGACATATCTCGCGTTCCGGTGCTGGGGCAGGAAGAACTCGTGCAACAAGCGATCTACTTGCAGAAGTCCTTCGCGGTTAATCAATATGCGGTCGCCCTCGATGGACAGGAAACCCCAGTCCTTCAAGGTCTGGAGCGGTTGGGCGAAGCGTTCAGACGGGTCGGTGCCGAACTTGCTGGTGAAATAATTCCGGCTCACATGGCCGAGCTTGAGCTGTAAAATAAATTCACGGATGTAGCGTTCGTCGTCAGCCGGAGTCAGGGCGCGGTAAACGGGAAGTTCGCCCTGATTCACACGGGCGACGTACGGATCGAAATCGTGATGATTTTGATAATGCGTGCCGTTGATGTGACCGAAGGAGGCAACGCCGAGCGAGAGCAAATCGGCGCCAGCCCAGAGGCGATCGCGATAGACGAATTTGGTGCGCTCAGGATTTCTGATGGCGGTGTAGGCGCTGGTGACGGTGTAACCAACCTTTTCAAGTTCAGCGAAGGCGTAATGGACCCAGCGACGTTTGGTTTCCCAATCAGCCACCGGGGCGACGAGTTTGCCTTCCGCCTTCATCTGTTTATAAATGGTGGTGTTATAGGGGATTTCCATTTCGTAAATGGTCACGCTGTCGGGAGCCATTTCGATGGTTTTGCGGACGTTCTCGCGCCAGTTGGCATCTGTTTCCTCGACCATGCCGGCGATGAGATCGATATTAATCTGCGGGAAACCGAGTGAACGGGCGTAGCTGTAGGCGCGGGCAATTTCCTTACTGTGATGCGCGCGGCCGTTGATCTCGAGGATGTGATCGTCGAAATTTTCCACGCCGAGACTCAGGCGGGTGACACCCATGTCCCGGATGGCCTTGAGCTTATGATCAGTGAGTGTGCCAGGTTCCGCTTCAAAGGCGACTTCCTCCACTTCATCCCAAGGCAGAAGTGCTTTCATGCCATCGGTGAGATGCTTCAATTGATCGACGGAGAGATAGGAAGGAGTGCCGCCGCCGAAATAAATGAAGTTCGGCTTGCGACCTTTGATCGCCGGTTTGGTGGCGTAAATGGCGAATTCTTTGAGCGTGGCTTCGATGTAGTTGCGAATCGAGGCGGAGTCCTTGTCGGTGTAAACGCGGAAGTAACAAAAGTGACAACGCTTGCGGCAAAACGGGATGTGGAGATAAATGCCGAGCGGGTTTCCGAGCTTGGGCGGGCGTTCCAGCGCGGAGAAGAGCTCGCCGACGGCGTCCTGTTTCCAGAATGAGAAGGGCGGATAATTGGAAACGAAATAATTGCCGACCGTGGTTTGCTTTTCGATGGGCGGGGCGGTCGGCGTCGGTGGAATTTGGGTGGTGGTGCTCATGTAAATTCTTTTATTTTGTTCCGAAGCAATAAACGCTGCCGTCATCGGAACCGATTACAATTTTTCCATCAGCGACAGCGGGCGAACTGTCGATGGCCTGGCCGATGTCGTAGGACCAAAGCTCCTTGCCCTCGTCTAAAGATACCATGTAAAGGCGGCCGTCGTCAGAGCCGACTATGACTTTGTTGCCGCACGCGACGGGGGAACTATCAACTTTGCCGCGTGTGGCAAACGACCAGAGTTTGGTGCCATCGTCGCGCTTCACACAATGGAGTTGTTTATCGCGACCACCAAACAGGACGCGGTCAGTGAGCACGGCAGGCGAGGAGAAATAGGCGAAGTCGCGATTATGAAATGTCCAGATGCGTTTGCCCTGGGGAATATCGATGCAGACGAATTCATTTTCGAAATGGCCGAAGTAGGCACGGTTTTTGTCGAGGGCGATGGAGGCGGCCACGTAGGCGCCGGCCTCGATCTCCTTGATTTGCTTGCCGTCTTTCAAACCGATGACATGCAGAAGGCCATCACAGCCGCCAAAAGCAGTTTGGCCATCGGCGATTGCGGGTGTGCCGTTAATGTAGTTGCTGCATTCGAAGTTCCAAACGGCCTTGCCGGTATTGGCATCGACGCAGTGAAGTTTGAAATCGTAACTGCCGATGAGTATCCAGGTAGCATCACCGGATTTGTAGTAATTGGGCGAGCCAAGGATTTTATCGTCGGTTTTGTATTTCCAGAGGAGATGGCCATCTTTGGCATCAAGTGCGTAGAGGAAGCCATCGACGGAACCGATGAAGACTTTGCCGTTCAGCACCAGGGGAGAGGAGTCAACTGAATCGGCGGTTGTGTAGGACCAAAGCTTTTTGCCGTCAGTAAGGCTCAGGCAATAGGCATTACTATCATGCGAGCCGACGAAGACATGAGCGTCGAGGATGGCCGCGGAAGATTTCACGGGGCCGCCGGTTTTAAAGGACCAGAGGAGAGTAGGTTTATCCGAGAGTTTGGAATTACTGACGCCGAGAAGAGCGGGAGAGCCGCGGAACATGGGCCAAGCCTCAGCCGCCTGGAGAGCCGAGCCTGCCAAAAGCCATAAGAAGGCGATATAATGCACCGCACTCATTTGAGAGTGAACCGACTGAGCTTACTAACGCAGCATTATCGTTTACGGAAAGGAGAGAAGCAATCAAATTATACTTACACGTAATAGTCTTTTTGCTGCGTGGGAGGTAATTGCGGGTTTGCCAGATTGAACAGTCTGGTTAAAATACGACAGCTGGTGTGGCCATCCTGCACTCAAAACTAGGAGTTGCAAGATGCTCACTTGTAATCTCTTGTGATCGTTTATAAACACTTATTTCGTGATGGAACACTACCTGCTTATTGTTATCCCCAACGATGAATGCGACAGGTTTTGGGTTCTTTATCCTATCGACGGCTACAGGATCAAGCGTGTCACACAAGCGTAACCAAACTGTGAATAAGTTTAACAATGAATCGCTTGTAAATAATGACTGAGTGTCTAGTCTGACTCACGCTTAGAAAAGTCGACAAAAAACAGTGCTGGCAATTCCGAGGGGTGAATTGTCATATGAAGGCATTGTGTAGTGTGGCTTAACTCAAAGAACTAAAACCATGAAAAAAATCCTGTCTGCGGTGTTATTATCCGCCCTAACCATAGGGGCAGTGAAAGCCGATCTTATATGGAATGAAGGGTTCAATTATCCCGACGGTGGCATCACCACCAATTCTGCTGGAGTCTGGATCAGGCAAAATGGATCGGGAAATGACTCCCTGGTAAACAACCATAAGTTGGAAGTATCTGCGACGGGGGGAGTGCCAATCAGTCGCTCAGACGATGTGCATAGAAACTTGTCTGATCCTTACACCAATACCACAGTAATTTTTGCCAGTTTCACAGTTAATGTAACCAGCCTGCCTAACGCCGCCGGTGGTTATTTTGCTCACTTCGAGAATGGGAGCAGTACTTTCTATGGAAGGATATTTGCATTGACCGGTACGCCAGGGCCAAACAGCACTAATTTTACAGCGTTGCCTGGAACCTACCGGATCGGTGTGTCCGCTTCGTCGAATGCTCCCAATCAGATTTTTCCAATCGATTTGGCGACCAACACAGATTATCAGGTGGTGGTTTCTTATAACACGGCAGACAGTTATGCCCAACTGTGGGTTAATCCACTTTCTTTCAGTGATACATCAGTTTCCACGGGAGACCCTGTGAAGACACAAGTTTATCTCCAATCCTTTGGTTTTCGGCAAGCTTCCAGTTTTGGGAATTTCTTTTGTTCCGTGAGTAATCTAGCTACGGCGACCACCTTTGATGAGGCCGCAACGAATGTTTGGAGCCTGACACCGGTTGCTCCTGTAATCCTGTATCAGCCGAAGAACGTGACCAACTTTACTGGCAACCCGGCGACGTTGTCCGTGGTGGCTAATGGGCAAGGGTTGGCGGGATTGAATTATCAATGGCAGAAGGGTGGGGTAAATATTTCCAATCCTGCCGGCAACGCGAATACCTTCACCATTTCGAGTCTGGCTTTGACTGATAGCGGTTTTTACACCGTCGTAGTGAGTAATCCCACCACTGGCCTGTCCGTGACCAGCGCGGCGGCTTACATTTCCGCGAACAATAATCCGATCCCTCCAGTGATCAGCCAGCAGCCAACCAACCTGACGGTCTATTATGGTCAGACGGCGAATTTCTCGGTGAACGCAAATGGCGCGCAGCCGATTACTTATCAATGGTTGTATAACAACAGCCCCATCGGTGGTGCGACGGATGCGACGCTGAGTATTCTCAATGTGAATACCAACAATGGCACGACAGGCACTTACAAGGTGGATATTACCAATCCGTATGGCACCACACATAGTGCCAGTGCGACGCTTGCTGCCATTGGAGCTCCGGTGGTGACCATTGGTTACCTGCATACACTGGTGGATGGCACGTTCTATCTCCCGACCAACACCACGGCGCTTTACACCGTGACTGGAACAGTGACCTCGTATACCAACATGACCACCCCAGGCAATTCTGAATTCTTTATTCAAGACGGCACTGGCGGTATTGCGGTTTTCTTTGCTGGAAACGGCACCACAATTCCCCAGGCTGGAGACAGCGTTACGGTGACCGGCCCGTTGGGTCAGTTCAACAGCTTGTTGGAAATGAACCTGAGCGCGTCTGATCCATCCCATATCGTGGTAACCAATAGCAGTGGCCACCCGATTACCAGTGTAGTGCTGCCATTCAGCTTTACGAATTCAGTGGCTTACGGTGGCATTTCCAATGCGGTTCGGTTGTATGAATGCGCGGTTGTGACCTACACCAATGTGTATTTCCCGGCTGGGTTCACCAACGGCACATTTGCGAGTGGTGTTAATTATACCATTACTAACGCCGCAGGTGAAACGGGTGTGTTTCGTGTTGATTCCCGCGTGGGAAACATCATTGGCCAGCCGATACCGACGTTTGCCTGGACGGTGACCGGACCAATGAGTTACTTCCTGACTGCCACGGCCTCAGATCGTAGTGCAGGTTACGAATTATTGGCGACCCGCCTGGAAGACATCGTGACGAACACACCTGCAGCCATCGGCGTGACGGATGCCCAGAGCGGTACCAATAACGTTTTGAGCTGGGTGACACAACCTGGCTATGTGTATAGCGTGCTGCAGTCCGCCAATGTGGCCGGGCCTTATACCCGTGTTGCCACGACTTATGCAACCGGTGCTGCCGGCTCGTATGTCTCTACCAACGCGGTGACTGGGAGCAAGTTCTTCCAGATTGTCAGCCCATAAGGAGATTCATAGACAATATCAATAAGCGCCCTGGCCTCGGGTTGGGGCGCTTTTCTCCAATAAGACGCTTGTTCTATCCAAGATTAGATACTATTAGGAAGCTTGCTTTTTAAACTTGGCCAATGGTAGAGTAAGGTAACTCTAAAAAAATATCGGCCAGCAGATGTACTAATATTTCACCCGTTCCCAACATGATTTTTAACAATTGTTTAACAAGGGGTAAGAGGGCCTTCACTTTGATTGAGTTGCTGGTGGTGATCGCAATTATCGCGATTCTGGCTGGACTTCTTCTGCCGGCATTGGCCAAGGCCAAAGAAAAGGCAAAGAAAATTGCCTGTGTTAATGATCTCAAGCAATGGGGGCTTGCCCAGCACATCTATAGCGGCGATAACACCGATGGTATTCCGCGCGATGGCATGGGAGCTGGAGGCACATATCCTGGTGGCGGCCCGGATGGAACTCCCGATGATTTAAATGCATGGTTTAACGTGCTACCGCAAAACGTGGGAGAGCGCCGTTTGACCGATTATTTTCATGATCCGGGTGGCAATATGCGAACGAAAATGCCTTTTCCCGGTGGCAAGGGGAGAATTTGGCATTGTCCGGCTGCCTCAATGAGTGATTCTGAGTATGCTGTGCTGAGTGGAGGTGGTGCGAATGGCTTTTTCAGCATGGTTTTTAATATAGATTTAAAAAAGGGTTCTGCAGGTACATTGACTTATCCCTTGATGCCAAAACTGGCCTCGATTCCGAAACCATCTGCAACTGTGATGCTGTTTGATTGCGTTTTTAATCCAGTTACAGAGGTTGTTAACGGTTCGCCACAATTTAATTCTGTGAATCCTGCAAATCGATACAAGAGTGTCGGATCACGGCATGAAAAAGGAACTATAATTGCCTTCCTCGATGGCCACGCCAATTTCTTCAAGGATGATGCAGTGACGAACACAGTTAAATACGGAACTGCGAGCAACGGTGAGCCTAATAATTCTGATATTATTTGGGATTATAATGTTAGGTAACAACGCAGCTTGATGTTTGGAACCCTTCGATAATCGAGACCAACGAATATCTTGTGCGTTGTAGCATTTTTTAAATAAATCAAAGAATGGCCGGGCGAGAGCCTGGTCTTTCTTTTTATAGGAAGTTAGAAAGTCGTAGACGGTACAATTGATCGTGTACGCCTGAAACCTGGGCCTGATGCTCAGGGCGAGAAGAAAAAATCCAGAATAGCCCCAGCCTTCATGAGAGGAGTCCTCAATGTTATCCGGGGAGATTCATTAACCGGAGTCCCAACCTAAATTGACTATGAAAATGCATAAACTGATTACGCTGTCGGCAACCACGCTGGCAGCTTTTGCGTACTTGCGAGCGGAAGCGCAGGTGCAGATGAGCGCCGGAACTTATTCACAGAACTTTGACACGCTGGCCAATACCGGCACGGCGAATACGTGGACGGATAATTCCACATTGACGGGCTGGTATGCCTCCAAAAGCGCAGGCGCTGCGCTCGCTGCATATCAAGCGGGCACAGGCAGCGGCACGGCAGGCGCGCTCTACAGCTTCGGTGCCAGTGCAGCAACTGATCGCGCATTAGGCTCAATTGGGTCAGGCACCGTGGGAAACCTGGCGTATGGTGTGCGCCTGGTCAACGACACGGCGGAGGCGGTTAATAATATTACGATTTCCTATACCGGCGAACAATGGCGCAACGGCGGCAATGCGACGGCGCAGCCCTTGACGTTCTCGTATATGGTGAGTGCGACGCCAATTACCAGTTCTGATGCCGGGACTACCCTGACTTGGACGGCTGTGCCTGCGCTCGACTTTACCAGCCCAACCACTGGCGCGACGGCGGCCGCCCTGGATGGAAATGCGGCGGCCAACCAACATGTTTTCAGCGGCATTGTGCTTTCAGGAGTGTCGGTTCTGCCTGGACAAGAAATTTTTCTGCGCTGGTTGGATCTGAACGACGCGGGTAACGACCATGCGTTAGCTATAGATAATTTGACGGTGAGCTTTACCGGTGCCCCGCCGGTGACCAATCCTCCTGCCATCACCACCCAACCCGTCAGTCGCACGAACAACGCGGCGTCGGCGGCAACATTTACTGTAGTGGCCACCGGATCAGCGCCGCTGGTTTATCAGTGGATCAAAGACGGGAATGCCCTGAGCGATTTCGGAAACGTGGCCGGTTCAGCAGGGCCGACGCTTACCATTACGAACCTCGCCAGCAGCGATGCCGGCAGCTACTCGGTGGTCATTACGAATGATGCCGGGGCGGTCACAAGCTCGATTGTGTCATTAACCATCGTGGATCCGGCCGTCAACCAACAGCCGGCAAGCCGCACGAATATTATTGGAGACACTGCCAACTTCTTTGCTTCGGCTGCTGGCGTTGCCCCGCTGAGCTATCAGTGGAAGCACAACGGCACGGATATTCCTGATGCAACCACAACAGCGCTTAACGTGATCAACGCCCAGGCTGCAGATCAGGGTTCCTACCAGATAGTGGTTTCGAATCCTTCGGGTTCAATTACGAGTGCGGTGGCAACCTTGACGCTCCTGAGCACGCCCTCTACGCAGCTTGCCCGGTGGGACTTTAATGCCACGAATGCGCTTTCCACAGCCAGCCCGGCGCCTTCCTCGGGAGCAGGTACGGCATTGACAGTCGTGGGAACAAACGGCTCGTTCGCCAGTGGGTCATTTTCAGACGCAGCGGGAGTTCCAGGGTCCGCCAACAGCGGATGGAACACGCAATTTTATCCAACCCAGGGAACCAGCAATAAAATGGCAGGTGTGCAATTTAACGTGAATACGGTGGGCTACCAAAACATCCTGTTAACCTGGGAGCAGCGCCATAGCAACACGGCGAGCAAATATGAGCGCCTGCAATACAGCACCGACGGCATCAATTTTGTCGACGGCGACTTGATTGTGATGAATGCAACAAATAACTCATTCGTGTTTTTTTCGAGCGATTTGTCCGGCATTCCAGGTGTGAATAACAATCCCAATTTTGCGTTCCGGATAGTATCAGAATTCGAGAGCACAGCAATTGGGACCACGAACGCGAACTACGTTGGAACTACGGGGTCTTATAATGCAGGCACAGGCGGCGGGACCATCCGGTTCGACCTGGTGAATGTTTTTGGTAACGCGGGCAGTGTTACGCCGACGTCGATTCCGTTAAACATTGTGCTCTCGGGCAGCAATGTGACGCTGAGTTGGACGAATGCGTCGTTTACGTTGCAATCGGCGACGACGGTGGATGGGACTTATGGCACTATTGCTGGAGCGACGAGCCCTTATACGACGTCGGCAAGCGGAGCGCAGAAGTTTTTCCGTTTGAAATACTAGGCACGACTCACAACTTAAGTTGAGCAGGGACGGCATTTCGGTGCCGTCCCTTTTTTATTTAGCGGATGACGGCTGTTTTCCGGGATAGCAAGCAACCGCAAAAGAATGGCAAGCGACCGCAAGCGGGATTTCGAGTCTTCAGCCACATTCCTTCTGCCGGGCAACATTGGGTTGTGCATGAGAACTGAGGCCGCGTGAGTAATGCCGCTGCCGTGCGAATCCGAAGCCTTGGGAAATCAGTGGAAGGAATTATGAAGAAACTGCGGGAATCGGGATTTACGTTGATCGAATTGTTGGTGGTGATTGCAATCATCGCCATTCTTGCAGGGCTGTTATTGCCGGCGTTGGCGAAGGCGAAAGAGAAGGCGCAGCGGACGGGTTGCATCAGCAATCTTAAACAATGGGGGTTGGCCCACGTGATGTACCAGGAGGACAGCGGCGGGGCATTTCCGATTGCCAGAATTCCGAATGGAACGCCGGGATCTCCGGGCTATGATCAGGATAATCCACTGTGGACCGACCTGGCGGCGTTCGCGGCGGCGGGTCAGGGGAATGATGCCTGGTTCAATGCATTGCCTCCATACGTCGGGAAAAATCCGATGTGGCAATATGCAAATGATCCGGCGAGCCTGGTGAATGGCAAAACGATTTTTACCTGTGCCACGGCAAGTGCAAAGCCGTCCGAACTGGATCCGCTGGTGCGGTTGGTGTTCCACTATGCGATGAATCACAAGGGCAATGATGGGTTGTCAGCGGATGTGAAGTTCAGTGCCAAAAGCGTGCTGAATCCTTCTGCATTCGTGGTGCAATCTGAAGTCCGCGCGCATGCGTCAGAGACTCCGTTTTATGGCACTGACGTGGATCATGAACTTTCTGTTTCGCATTGCAACACGCGGAGGATTTCATCGCGGCATGGCGCGGGGTCGAACATCGTTTTTGGAGATGGGCATGCGGCGTATTTCAAGTATTCGTATATTTGCAGCAATGCGGTGACGAAGGCGGTGGATCCGGGACGGCCTGATATTCAATGGACATATGATGGGCATGTTTTGCCGTAGCTTTGAGGAAAGAGTTTAACCACGAATGCACACGAATTTTTCACGAATAGGCATTTGTGGCCACAGATGAAACGATGATTGAACGCAGATACAAGGAGGACGGGAAGAGGATTGGGAAACCTCGGACTGAACTGAAGGGGGGAGTCCTGCATTTAAATTCTGATGAGGCAAAGTTTGCTGGATTTGTGGGGTAAAACGGTTTTAATGCAAGGATGGTGAAGTTGCGAAGCTTTCTGCCCGGCATTTTTACAGCCGCATTGCTGGCTGGATTTGCCTGGTTGGTGCTGCGTCCGCATGAACCTGTTTACCAGGGCAAGACATTGATTGTGTGGCTGCAGGAAACCTATGAAGCCGGGGGTGATACCAAGGCTGAGGAGCGGGCGGAGGAAGCCATTCGAGCATTGGGCGCAGAAGCGTTGCCGGTGCTGGTAGAGGGCGTGCGGGGGCAATCGTCGGTCTTTCGCGCCATTGTTAACGACTTGGGCAGGGACAAATCGATGCATTTTTTACATTTGCCGCCGCAGGATGGGTTGCGGCAAAAGGTGGTTTGGGCATTTAACATACTCGGGGCACGGGCGAAGCCGGCGGTGCCGGAGCTCGCCCGCCTGCTTGATCCGAAGGATCACGATGTGGCTGTAACAGCAGTTAAATGCCTGGGAAATATTGGGCCGGAAGCCAGGGATGCGGTGCGAGAGATGGTGAGGCTGTATGAATTGGCGCCCAAAGGGCAGCGGGGGGAAGAGTTGAGGTACTGGACGGCGCTGGCTTTGGCTGATGTGGGGCCGGTTGCCCAACTGGCGATTCCCGTTCTGTCTGCCACCACGAATAGTCCGGCCGCGGAGTTTGCATTGATAAAAATCCGTGGGGACTCATTTCTGCCATACATCGAGAGTTTGAAAGATACCTCGAACGAGGCTCGATGGAATCAGCGTGCCATGTTGGTTTCGAGGATCGGGACGAATACCGAAGTGGTGGTGCCATTGCTCGTGGCCGGGCTGCAAACCACTAACAAGAGTTTGCATGCAACCGCTTTGAGGGCCTTGGGGCAGATTCACAGCCAGCCGGAGATTTGCATTCCCGCCATGATTCCGTTCCTGAAATCCACCAATGTTTTTGTGCGGCGGACTTCACTGGAAGGATTACGCTCGTTTGGCATGGCGGCCCGGCCAGCGGTGCCGGAAATTCTAGGTTGTTTAAAGGATGCTGATTACTCGGTGCAACTCCAGGCGGCCAATGCCTTGCGCGCGATTGAGCCGCAAGCCCTGGCTAAAAAGGAAGGTGCAAAACCATGACCTTGCTGCCAATAGTTGAACGAGAGTTGCGAGTGGCGGCGCGACGCCCGGTCACGTACCGGATGCGCTCATTGGTGGTGCTGATGGCAATCGTGGTCAGCAGCTTTGTTTATATGGCGACGTATAAAGATTCGTCGCGACAATTCGGCCAGTTACTGTTTTGGGTGCTTTCGGCGCTGGCGTTTTTATACTGCCTGGCGGCGGGTGTGCGTTCGACGTCTGATTGTTTAAGCGAAGAGAAGCGGGAAGGAACGCTGGGATTGCTCTTTTTGACGGATCTGAAGGGATACGACGTGGTGATGGGAAAAATTGCGGCGACGTCGTTGAGAGGCTTTTATGGATTGCTGGCAATTTTTCCAATCCTGGCATTGCCGCTGTTGGTGGGTGGTGTGACACAGGGAGAGTTCTCCCGGATGATCCTGGTTTTGTTGAACACGTTTGTATTCTCGCTGGCCATTGGTGTGTTTGTATCTTCATTAAGCAAAAACGCGCGAAAAGCCGTGGTGGCCACGTGCGTTTTACTGGTGTTCTTTAGCGTGGTGCTTCCAGTTTGTGCGGGAACCATATTATTCCTTACTCCCACGCACCGAAGCCAGTTTGCCAGTGCATTATTATTGCCCTGTCCGTTTGCGGGCTTCGCAGGTGCTTTTGATAGCACGTACCGTTCTTCGCCGAAGCTTTTTTGGTATTCGATCGGGATAGTTCATGGCTGTTTATGGGCGTTCTTGATCGGAGCCAGTGTTATCCTGCCGCGAGTCTGGCAGGAGAAGCCGGGCAGGAAGGGAGCGGCGCAGTGGCGGGAGACGGTGCAGCGCTGGGTGTATGGGAGTGAGGGGCGACGGAAAGCATTCCGGACGCGATTACTGGATATGAATGCCTTTTACTGGCTGGCGAGTCGTGTCTGGTTCAAGCCGACGCAGGTTTGGATATTATTGCTGGCTGGTGGTTGTTTCTGGATTTGGGGAGGCATAAACCTTGGAAGCATCTGGTACACTGAAGCCATTTATTTTCCGACGGCGATAATGCTGAACGCAAAGTTGAAACTGTGGGTGGCAGCAGAGGCTGGACGGAAGTTGGGGCAGGATCGAAAGCTTGGGGCATTGGAACTGGTTTTATCCACACGAATGACGGTCAAAGATATTTTGCGCGGACAGTTCCTAGCCCTGGGGCGGCAATTTTTCTGGCCGCTGACGCTGGTGATTGGGATGCAGGTGATTTTCATGGCAGCATCGCTGCAGCCCCTCAGTGGTTAGCAAAATCCGATGAACCCGACGGTGTGGCTTGCGGGCATGGTTATGCTGGTGGCGGATGTAACAGCGATTAGCTGGGTGGCGATTTCCGTGGCGTTGTCGATCAAGAATCCAAATCGAATCACCGGAACCACGGTGGTGAGAATGTTGGTCGCGCCGTGGATTCTGTACATCGCCATTCTCATCATTATCGGCATGATGATTAAAGTTTTTGGGTGGTCATACGAGCCGAAGTGGCCATTTTTTGTGGGGCTGTGGTTTGGGCTCGGGATGGTGACGGATTTGATATATGGGCTGATGGCGTGGCGGAAGGTGAAGAGGAATTTTCGAGAACTGGCGTTGCAGCGGTTTACGCCGAAGCAATCACTGTTGGGCAGGTTGTTGAGGCGGCGTGGAGAGAATGTGCCGCCGGTGATTGCGGGGTGAATCAGGGATTATTGTCTAAGGTGAAAGGGGCGCAGGGTGCGGCGCTTCACCTTCATTTGGAGCAAGTGAGGTCATGAATTCGCCCGAACCAACATGAGTAGCGAGATGGCAGCTTCAACTGCGATCCAGATCAAATCGTCCTAGGATAAGGGCTGGGATCAGATTGTTTGTTCGGGAGGACAAATTTTGACATTTGTCAAACAAAGTCATACAAATAAGTTGACATATGTTGTTTTACTTCATAATTTATCATTATTGTAAGTTAAAAAACTGAGAGCGGACCAAGACTTATGTTAGTGAAAAGTCAATCCAAGCGAGGGGGAATTGGGGGAAAGGTAGACGTTTGGCCAGATGCCTCCAAAGTCGCTCACGGTGAAATGAAAAGTTTTCGAAGCGGAGTCGCGCTAACTCGCGCTAACTTCAGTTAAAATTTATGGAAAAGAACGTGGCATTCAGAAATGCGGGTTCGAAGTTCGGATTTGGGAAGGATGGTTCATGGTCAGTGTTCAGGGGCAGTTTGGCAGTTAATACGTGTATGGGGGCGATGGAAATTGCGAATACTGAATTTCGAATCGCGAATGTAAAAAGTGGAAGGTATCGGAAGGTATCGGAAGGTATCGGAAGGTATCGGAAGGTTGAAAAAACCGCTGGCAGGCGACCGGCGGATATTTTTTGGGTTTTCAAGCGGAGCAAAGGGGATTATCTATCTCGCTTTTGAGACTGAAACTGAAATGAAACGCGCTGTTTTTTTAGATCGGGATGGGACCATCATCGTGGAGAAGA
>NZ_ABOX02000049.1 GCF_000172555.1 Pedosphaera parvula Ellin514 | reverse complement strand
CCATTCAAGCCATCTTAAAAAAGAATGGCATGCATCGCTACGAGGCAATGACCGAACTCATCCAGTCCCTCGATTCTGCTGATATTCCTGCGGCGGCGGCTCTCGTCGAGAAGAGCGCTCCAGTCACTCTCAGAGGAGAATTGCGGCAGTTGCTCCTCGCTCGTTGGGCAGAAACGGATCTCAAGGCTGCCATGGCCTTCGCTGATGCTGTTCCAGGCACAGTTTTTCGCCGCTCAGCCATCCAAACCGTCATTGGCGTATGGGCCAAAAGCGACCCTGAGAGTGCCGCAGCATGGGTAAAACAACTGCCACCCGGCCCGCTCCGCAATGAAGCAGTTCAAAATGTCATTGGATCACTGGCTGAAAAAAATCCCCAAGCCGCCCTCGCTTTTATGCAAAACATGCCTCCGGGCTCTGGCGACCGCTTGAATCTCGCCTCTTCGATCTTCTCGGAATGGGCAGCCAACGATCCAGCTGATGCTGCCGCCCATGCCGCCCAACTCCCAGCAGGTTCCCAACGGGTTCAGGCGTATGAGACCATTGCCTCTCAATGGGCTGAAAAGGATCCCACGGCCGCCCTGGCTTGGGCCAAAGGTCTGCCGGACGGCCGTGAAAAGAGTAGTGTCCTGCGCAATATCATCGCCCAGTGGAGTGCTTCCGACCCAAAGAACGCCGTCTCCGAAGTCATGAACCTCCCGAATGGTCAAATACGAGCCGAAGCAATCACCGCGCTGGCCTCCGGATGGGCTGGCAATGATCTGCCTGCGGCGCTCGCCTGGGTCCAGCAGTTGCCAGATGCGAAGCTTCGCCAAAACACTTTGAACAATCTCGGTTCCCAGTGGGCTCAGGAAGATCCGGACGCCGCGATGACATATGCTCAAAACCTCCCGCCGGGAAATGCCAAAAACAATCTTTTGGGCACCATCGCCAGCCAACTCGCGCAGGAAGATCCCGAGAAGGCACTAAAATGGGCCGAAAGTCTTCCCACCGGCCAGGCTCGCAGTCAGGTCTTGCAAAACATCGCGGCAAATCTTTCCAATGCAGACCCGCAAACCGCAGCTTCCATTGCCCTGAAACTGCCCCCCGGCCAGTGGCAGAATCAAGCCATCAACCAGGTGGTAAGCCAGTGGGCTCAATCGGACCTGCAAGGCGCAAAGGATTGGGTTAACAGTCTGCCCGACAGCCCCGCACGTCGGGATGCCTTACGGAATATCTCGGTTCAGATGGCAGAGTCTGACCCAAAAAGCGCCGTTGAACTTGCCAACTCGCTCCCGGCCGGTCAGATGCGCAACGAGATGATTGCCCAGGTCGCCTCTTCATGGGCGCAAAATGATCTTTCCTCGGCTCTGGATTGGGTAAAGCAATTACCCGAAGGAAGCGCGAAACAGAATGCACTGAATAATATGAGTTATCAGTGGGCCCAGAACGATCCAAAAGCTGCAGCCGCTTTCGCGCAGACGTTACCACCGGGGCAGGGGCAAAACAGCCTGCTGGCCAATATAGCCAACACCTGGGCTCAAAATGATCCGAAGGCCGCCGTGGATTGGGCCAGTCAACTCCCGCAAGGACCAGCGCGCGATCAGGCTTTGGCCAGTCTTACTTCCGGCATGGCACAAAATTCGCCCCAGGATGCGGCTTCGTTTGTGGCCAGTATGGCACCGGGAGAAGCCCAGAACAATGCGGCACTCTCCGTTATTCCACAATGGGCTCAGACGGATCCCGGGGCCGCAGCCGCCTGGGTGGCGAATTTTCCTGAAGGAGATTTGCGGAACAATGCAGTTCAAAACCTGTTGGGCCCATGGGTCGAACAAGACTCGACCGCCGCCAGCAAATGGGTGGAAAACCTCCCTCCGGGCCGCAGCCGCGATTCCGCCGTCAACACGTACGTTAATCACCTGATCCAATCAGATCCCGCGTCCGCCTTCAAATGGGCAGGCAAAATCCAGGACCAGGAAATCCGCATGAACAGCTTGGAAAACGTCTTCCGCCCCTGGTTGGAAGCCGATCCCGATATCGCAACCGCTGCACTGCAAGGCTCTACGCTGTCCGATGAACGCAAAAAGGCGCTGCTCGGAAATAATTAGTTTCGTCACTGGATATCGAAATATCGAAAGAAATTTCCGAATGATTATTCTCCATTCTGGAAAATGATCCGGCCTGCCATCTAAAGTTTGTTGATGGAATCACGGATCTTGCGCTCAACAAAGCTTTGCCGTCCGGGATCCAGAATTTTGCTGCCATCCAGCTCGTTCACATAAAAGGTATCGATCGCCGCGCCCTTTTCGGTCACGATTTTTGCCGCGGAAATATTCAGTTCGAGTTCCGCCAGCGCTTCCGAGATCGCATACAACAACCCAATCCTGTCCTCCGTCTCCACTTCAATCGCCGTCCGGCTCTCCGAAGTTTCATTATCGAAATGAAGCTGGGTCGGCATCTGATCGCCTTCGTAGGATTGATACAGGGGCCGGTTCACCCTTTGTTTCGCGATCAAGGCCCGAAAGTTCACCTCGTCCCCAGTTAGAACCTTGTTCAGCAACTCTTCGAGCTTTTCCTTTTCTTCCCGGTTGGCCAGGGCGCCGGTCCTGGCATCCGTCACATAAAACGTGTCGAGCACGATGGCATCGGAACGCGTGAAAACCTGGGCGGTTAAAATGTTTAATCCTGCCGCACTGAACGAGCCGGCAATGTTGCTGAACAATCCGGCCCGGTCCCAGGTGCATATCTTGGCCACCGTATATCCCCGGTCCGGCTCGTTGTGCCAATCCACCACCGGCTGCAGGGCATTCTCATGCTCGGAAATCTGCAGGTGCATGAAGCGATGCGTGAGCGATAAATCACGCATGATTTCCGGAGACGAATGGATTTGAAAATACCGGCTCGGCAATGTTCCGAAATGGGCATGAAGCTCCTCTTCACTGATCCTCCCAGGCAAGGCGCGCACAATCTCTTCGGCCAGCAGCTCACGCTGAACCTCCTCCGCGCGGATAAATTCCGTCCCGCCTGTAAGCGAAGGCAGGGTGCGGGAATAGAGAGACCAGAGCAGTGTATCCTTAAAATCATTCCACAACTTGTCGCTGGTGGCGACCGAGTCCACAAAAGTATGCACCGTCAGCATCATCAGCGCCTCCGCATTTTGAATTTCGTTGACGAAGCTGCGGATCACGGCCGGATCGTCGAGATCCCGCCGCTGCGAGATGTTCGCCATAAGCAAATGATGCTCAATAACCAGGCGCAGATTATGGGTCGCCGAACCATCCAACCCCAATCTCCTGGCCACGCGCTCCGCCAGCTGGCTGCTGACATCCGCGTGCTTGCCATGGCCATCCGCCTTGCCCACATCATGCAGAATGAGCGCCAGGTAAAGTAAAAAAGGCCGGTCCAGCTTTTGAAACAGTTCCGCATACCGGCTGTAGGGCTCTTCCTTGGCCTCCCAAACACGATCGAGTTGTTGCAGGCACATCAACGTATGCTCATCGGCGGTATATTGATGGTAAAACTCGTGCTGCACCAGGCAGGTAAGCTTGCCGAATTCGGGAATATATTTCCCAAGCAATCCCACTTCATGCATCGCACGCAATGCGGGCGCCACATTTCCACGCTGGTTTAAAATGGTGAGAAACGTTTCCCGCACATGTTCATCGTACAAAAATGCCCGGTCCGCGAGCGCCAACTGGCTGCGAATGAGTTGTGCCAGATCCGGGTGCAATCGCAAGCCACGCTGCTGTGCATGCAGAAACACACGCATCAACCGGCGTGGCTGGTCGCGAAAAACGCGTGGGTTCGCCGCGTGAATATAGCCATCGATGAACTTGAAACCATCGACCGCTGGCTGTTCTGTTTCCTTCGCCTTGCCGCGCCCAATAAATCCTTTTAAAAACTGCAACCGTGTGGGTGGCGGTGGCAGCAAAGCCATGCGCTGTTCCAGCGTGCGATTCAGCAGGTAAATGTTCCGCGCATGCGTGTAAACTTCGCGCATGAATTTCTCCAGCCGGAGACTCGGTGAACGGTCTGTGTAACCCATGTTATGGGCAACTGCAGGCTGCAGGTTTTTGCTTAAAACATCCGCCGCCCGCCCCGCGTGATAATGCATCTCGTTCCGAACCCGCAATAAATAATCATAGGCATTATCCAATTGCTTCTGCTCAGTTTCGCTGATGAGTTCCTTGGCCACCAATTCCTTCAACGACCGGGTGCGATATTTGAAATATGTCATCCAGATGAGGTTCTGGTAATCGCGCAAACCGCCACAGCCGTTTTTCACATTCGGCTCCTGCATGGAAGGTGAGTTGCCGAATTTGTTATGCCGCGCCGCCTGGTCCTGCAACCGGGCCGCAATGTATTTGGTTTCGTAACCCTCCACGCACCTGGCCAGCACCGCCTTTTGTAACTTTTTGAAAAGCGCTTCATTTCCTGTCACCAGGCGCGCCTCAATCAGCGAGGTCTTGGATAGCATGTCATCCTGAGCGGCATTGACCGCATCATCCACCGAACGCACCGAATATCCCACCTTCAGGCCGAGATCCCAAAGGGGATACAAAATACCGTCCATGAGTTTTGAAAGGTAGGGCAATGGCTTGTTCCCAGCCACTACCTGACCCTCATGCAAAAACATGAAATCGATGTCACTAAATGGGTTCAGTTCCGCCCTCCCATATCCCCCAATCGCCACCAACGCAATGGAAGGAACCCCTTTTTGCGACTCCGGGGACAGGCTGTTCATTACCGCATCCCACATGTAGCGCAGCAGAATATCCATCAGGGTGGCACGCGCGTAGCATACTTCCCGCCCGCCACCTCCGCCACGATGGACTATCTTAAGACGGTGGGTTTCGACTTTGAGAAAAGTCTTATAGCGGGCCAATTCCTGCATCGGCAGATGACCTGCCGGTAAAACCAGCCGATTGGCACCACTGGTTTCCAATTTTTCGAGCAACGTCGGCATCCGCTAAACACTTTGGTGGGAATTGTCTTTGAACGCAAGAGCTCAGCGATTATCCAAATCGTGCACAACCTTGTCACCCAGCCGGTGTTAGGTAAACTCGATAGCTAAAGCATTAATGCCAGCGAATTCAGATCCTGATGTCGCACTGATGCTCCGCGTAAAGCGCGGAGATTCAGATGCATTTGCTGAATTGGTCGAAAAGTACAAGCAGCCGGTCATTAACGTTGTGTTCCGAATATTGCGCGATGCCACGGAAGCTGAGGATTTGGCACAAAATGTTTTCATTCAAGTATATAAGTCGGCTCATCGCTACGAAGTATCCGCCAAATTCAGCACCTGGCTTTTCACCATTGCTCGCAATCTTTGCTTGAACGAAATCCGGCGCCGATCCCGTCATCCGGCTGATTCGCTCGAAGCCAACTTCACTAATTCCGACAATGAAGACCTGCCCTCCCGTCAATTTGAAGATGTGAAGGTCTATTCGGCTCCCGACACACTGTTGCAGCACGAACTTGAGCATGAAGTCGAACAAGCTTTGAAGGAACTGCCTGAAAATCAACGTACTGCAATTCTCCTTTGCCGTCAGGAGGATATGAGTTATGAGGAAATCGCGAAAGTAATTGGCTGCTCTCTTTCGGCCACCAAATCTCTAATTCACCGGGGCCGTGAGACGCTCAAGCAAAAGCTCAAGCCCTATCTCCAAACAGGCGAGTGGCGTAAAGAACCAAATTGAAAGCAACTTTGTTTCGGCTCCGGTTTTATTTAATCAGAATGATCTTATGAACGACCCGGTTTTCCAACAACTCCTTGAGATAAGCTGGCAGCGCGCGTTGACTGAATCCGAGCAGACGCGATTGCGCGCATACCTCGAAGCTCATCCTGAAGCCGGCAAAGCATGGTTGTTGGAGAGCGGCCTTACCCGGGCTTTGGAGGAATTACCCAATGTTCCCATCTCCTCCAACTTTACCGCCCGCGTCCTGCAAGCGGTTGAACTGGAAAAGGCCACCGCGGCTCGTGCCCGGGAAAAGAATCGGCGTTTTGGCTGGCCGATTTTCAAATGGGCTCCCCAAACTGCCGCCGCCGCCTTCGTACTTGGCATCGGAGTTTTTACGTATCAGCAACATCAGACCCACACTCGTGAAACCATGGCTCAAAATGTGGCCGCCGTTTCCGAGTTCGTTTCCGCCTCCAATCCGGAGTTGATGGAAAACTTCGACGCCATCCGCAGGTTGAGCGATCCTCAGCCCAAGGCCGATGTCGAACTTATCGCTTTACTAAAATGATCTCACCGCTTCGTTGTACTCTGTGGCTGATGGCAGGATTGGGTGTTGGCTCATTGCCCGGCTCCCTCCTGCTCGCTGATTCCCAGAGTCCACCGGAAGCTGCCAAACCTGCTTCACCCGCCGTTCTGGTGCCTCAACCTCCGCCCGTCACCATAAAATCTCCGATCGATCTTTTCCGGCAGCTTCTCACCATGAGTACTCCCGAGCGGGAAAAATACCTCGCCTTGCGGCCGCTGGAAATTCGCAAACGCCTTGAAGAAAAGCTTCACGAATATCAGTCGATGAAGCCGGACGAACGTGAATTGCGTCTCCGCGCCACCCAGTTGCGCTGGTATGTGCTGCGTCTCATGCAATCTCCAGCTGTCAATCGGACGGCCCAAATCTCATTGATCCCCGACGCTGCTGACCGGCAGTTCGTGGAATACCGCATCCAACTCTGGGACGAACTCTCTCCCGCTCAGCAGAAGGACCTTTTGGAATATGAGAACGCGATACATTTCACAGGTAACGACTCACAACTGGGGACCAACTCAATCAACGGCCTGCCCCAGGCTCAGCGTGACGTATTGCTGCAGAAAGTAAAAAACTGGGAAGCCCTGCCCCAGGAGCAACGGAACATGATGTCCGCCCAGTTCCAACAATTCTTCGAACTCACGGAGAATGAAAAGCAAAAGGCTCTCCAAACCTTGCCTGAGCCGGAACGCCGGCAAATGGAAAAAACGCTCAAATCCTTCGCTCTCCTGCCGAAGGATAGACGTGAAAAATGTATCCACGCCTTCAACAAGTTTGCCAGCATGTCTAATGAGGAGCGCCAGGACTTCTTAAAAAATGCGGAGCGCTGGGAAAAGATGACCCCTTCCGAGCGGGAATCGTGGCGAAATCTGGTCAGTCGTCTTCCCGCCATGCCCCCACTGCCGCCGGGCTTGGGCACACCTCCGTTACCAGGGATACCGTCGTTGCCCCGGACTGTGCGTAAAGCAACCCCTCCTCCGCTGCCGCTGGTTTCCTCTGATTCCCGGTAAAAATGGTCATTGAATGATGCGGCGCCGGTTCAAAGTTTTAATGCTTTTACCCCCTTGTCACACCTTCCGAAGCTCATTACCTTGAGCCATAGTGCATAGCATCGCTTTCAAATTAGGCCCGCTCACGGTTCACTGGTACGGTGTTCTGGTTGCCCTGGGTTTTCTCTCCGGATTATGGACTGCCGCCCGCCGGGGCAGGCGCGACGGTATTTCCGCTGAGAATATTTATGACCTCGGTCCCTGGCTGATCCTTGGCTCCATTCTTGGTGCGCGCACCCTTTATGTCATCTCCTATTGGCGCGAGGAATTTGCCAACAAGCCCTTCACCGAAATCTTCATGATCCAGCATGGTGGCTTGGTTTTCTATGGCGGCCTGATCGGGGCGACGATTGCAAGCTTCACTTACGTACGACTCAAAAAGCTTTCGGTTTGGAAAATGGCTGATGCGGTCGCTCCCAGCATCGCGTTGGGCTATGTTTTTGGACGCATTGGTTGCCTGATGAACGGTTGCTGCTACGGACGTGAATGTCATCTACCCTGGGCAATAACCTATCCTGGTGACCATGCAACCAGAGGAATACCCGTTCATCCCACGCAGATTTATGATTCGCTCTTGAACCTCGGCCTCTATCTTGCCCTAGCCTGGCTTTATCGCCGCAAAAAGTTCGATGGCCAGATCTTCGCCCTCTATCTGATTGCTTACGCTCTGCTTCGATCCTTCGTGGAATATTTTCGGGGCGATTATCCGATTCATTACCTGGGCGGTTGGGCTACTCCCGCACAACTGGTCAGCATCGCCATCATCACTGGTGGACTCGCGCTGCTATTTTTGCTGCCACGCCCCCAAATCAAGCAGAGTTAATCTCGCATAGGCTCGAAGATGGCTAACTCTCCTGGCCCGATTCTGATTGCCGGGCCCACCGCAGTCGGCAAATCCGAACTCGCCCTCCATTTGGCTGAACGGCTTAATGGAGAAATCATCTCCGTCGATTCCATGCAGGTCTATCGCGGTCTGGACATCGGCACCGCCAAACCCTCGCCGGAAGAACGTCAACGCGTCCCCCACCATCTCATCGACGTGGTCGATTTAACGGCGCCTTTTGATGCCGCACAATTCATTCGACTGGCCCAGGCTGCCGTTACTGACATACAAGGCCGCGGCCAAATTCCCATTTTCTGTGGAGGTACAGGACTTTACTTCAAAGCTTATCTCGAAGGACTTGGCGAGGCGCCTCCTGCTGACGACGCTTTAAGAGCGGAGTTGGAGAAAACTCCGTTGCCGGAACTGCTAAAGGAATTGGCCGGCCTGGACCCGGTGACCTATGACAAAATTGACTGCCAAAACCCTCGCCGCGTGATCCGGGCCGTCGAAGTAATTCGCCTCACTGGAAAGCCATTCTCTGCCCAACGCGCCGCTTGGGCGCCTCCCACTACACCCCATTCCCAGGCGCCGCCTTTCTTTGCTTTGAGCCGGGAAAACCAGGACCTGCATTCGCGTATTAATGTGCGGGTGGATCAAATGTTCCAACGTGGCCTCGTGGCCGAGGTGAAAAACTTGATGAGCCACGGTTTGGCGGAAAACAAAAATGCCATGCAAGCCATCGGCTATCGCCAGGTGGTCGAACACCTGCGCGGCGAACATTCCCTGCCCGAAACCATTGAGCTCGTCAAAATCAGAACCCGCCAGTTCGCCAAAAGGCAAATGACATGGTTTAGGCGTCAGGCGCAGGCAAAGTGGATTTCTGTCACCACCACGAATACGGTTAAAGAGCTTGCTGCACAGCTCCAGCAAAGTCTGCCACTGTCGTGATGGCAGTCAGAGCCAGCAAAATCTGCGGCCAACATGCCCAGTCGCCCGACAGGAAACAAAGTAGGAAAGCATCTGCGGTTGCTTGTCAGACAAATACCGATACCGCAGAAATTAAAAATCAGTTACTTTGCAATTGTATCGTTCATCTACGGGCGATACATCCTACCTCTAGCCCGGCGCAAGCCGGGCTTTCTTGTCGAGAAAACCAACTCAATGATGCCCACCAGAATGGCACCCGCCATCGAAGCTCCCGCAATGATGCCCACCGAAATCGCCAGAACTGTGATGATGTCCGCCACTGTCCACGCCATGGGAATGGTGATGGGAGGAATGATCTACATTTCCATGATGTTGATGGCAATGAGAGTCAAGGCAGGTGTTCATGATGACCGGAGTCACAATCGCAGCTTCCTCCCTGGATTGTTCTGAGTTTTGACGATTCTTCTCGGACAAGGCTTTGTTGGCCTTGGCAATCTCAAAACCTATTTTGAAAATAAATCCAAGCACAATGATAACGGCTAAAATTTCCCACATATAATTCCTTTCTTCGCAGCTGTTTTCCAAGCAGACGATTCATTCATTCGGCGCGTAAGACTCCAGGAAACCACACTTGATACATCGAAAGGTCTGAACCTCATATTGAGCCTTGCTCTTATATTTTGTTCCCGTCCAAAATGAGGGCTCTGGCTCACCGGCAATCCAGCTAGCAGGAGAACCACCCCGTCATGCCCGCGATCCAGAACAAAACCTTGATGCATTTTCGAATCACACTTTGCAAATTCAGGTGTCGTTCATGTAAAACCGCTTCGTTTGAAACTGCACTGAATAAAAGGTCGTCCAGGCTCAAGCATTCTCTCATTCTAAAGAGCCGATTTGTTTGTAATACCTGATTTGTCATTTGATTGAGAAACCGATGGCTTCACACCAACCGATCATCGACTACTCCTCTGATTTAAATCTTGAATTGGGTTCATGGCATTGGAGAATCAAATCGTTGCCATGAGGAAGAGCCGTCAAATTGCTGTGTTCATAGCCGTGACTCTCGTTGTTATCACCGTTTGGGTCTGCTTTTCACGTTCTCGTGAACCTGAATTCCAAGGCCGTTCCTTAAGTGCCTGGCTGAAGCAACTGGATGATGGCGATACCGATCGCGGAATTGAATGGTCCGTATGGCGCCCCAGGCAATCATCAAGTCAGGCACAAGCTGCCCAAGCCATTCGTGAGATCGGCACCAACAGCCTCCCTTTTCTTATTAAGCGCATGACCAGGCACGAATCCCCATTGAAAACCAAAGCCCTTGATTTTCTGCGCAAGAAGCAATCCTGGATAAAAATTCCCCTGTCCACCAATCACTACCCACGCCAGGCTGCACTGGCCTTCGACGTTCTGGGTCCACTCGCGAAACCAGCCGTTCCGGCATTGTCCAGCATTCTCACGAACTCACAATTTTCCAAGGAAGCCACCATCGCTCTGGCGGCCATTGGCCCGGAGGGATGGACCGTTCTGTACGACAAACTCGCCGACACCAATGCTTCAGCCAACTCCTGGGTTAAATCTTGTATCATCTGGGGAATGGCAGGTCATCATGTCACTCAGCCCGGCACCACGGAACTGATCATGATTGAAGTAACCAACCGAAACCACTCTTCGGGAGGCATTGCCGGCTGGGCCTTGGGCGAGCTTGGCACCAACCAGGATCAAGTCATCCCCGTGCTCATTAAAGGACTGCAATCTCCTGATCTCGCAACACGCTGGGGAGCTTGCAATGGTTTAGGCAAATTCGGCACTAATGCAATCATCGCCGTCCCTGCGTTGCTCCAATCTCTGCAAGATTCCAATATCTCTGTCAAAAACCACGCGCGTGAAGCGCTTAAGTTAATTGACCCCGAAGCAGCCAGGAAGGCAGGTGTAGAATAGTTTCGGCCAGTCACGTGATCTCTACTCAACCTTTGGAAAATTGGAAAAGCAGGGACATGGTATGGCCCGCGCTGGCCACCGAGGCGGAAGTCATTGCTCATCAGAAGAAACCGTTGAAAAAACAATAGTAAATCGCCCCTTTCCTATCTGCCGAGACATGTTATGCTACACCGTAAGCACTTAAAGGAAATTGAAAGCTTTAATATCGACCGCAACAAAAAAAACCGAACGAGTGTTTCTCGTCGGTGTAGAACTTAAGTCTCGCAACGCGTGGGAAATCCGCGAATCCTTGGACGAACTTACCGAGTTGGCCGCCACCGCCGGTGCTGATGTCATTGGTGATGGCACCCAGAAAATGGAAGCACCCATGGCTGCCACATTTATTGGCAGCGGCAAGGCCCAGGAATTTGCCAGGCACTGCGTGAGCAACGAAGTGGATACTGTCATTTTCGATGACGAGTTAACTCCTGCCCAGAGTCGCAACCTGGAACAGGTGTTCAATTGTAAAATCCTGGATCGCACTTCGCTGATTCTCGATATCTTCGCCCAACGCGCCCGCACGAAGGAAGGTAAGCTGCAGATCGAGCTCGCCCAACTCCAGCATTTGCTTCCGCGCCTCACCCGCTTCTGGGGTCACTTGTCCCGCCAAAAAGGCGGTATCGGTATGCGTGGTGACGGTGAAACACAGTTGGAAACCGACCGTCGTCGCGTTCAAGACCGCATCGCACGGATCGCCCGCGAACTGGAAGTCGTCCGCCGTCAACGCTCGACCCAACGCCATGGTCGCCAGCGCAATCTTTGGCCGCTGGCCTCAATCGTCGGATATACCAATGCCGGCAAATCGACTTTGCTCAATGCCGTGACTGGCGCGGATGTGCTTGCGGAAAATAAATTGTTCGCAACCCTGGATCCCACCACCCGCCGCCTGCGTTTGCCCACGAACCAAAACGTGCTGCTAACGGACACGGTTGGTTTTATTCGCAAACTGCCCCACAACCTGGTCGAAGCCTTCAAAGCGACTTTGGAAGAAGTTGTGCAGGCTGATTTGTTGATCCATGTCGTCGATGGCAGCAGTCCCCAGGCTGAAGAGCAAATCGCCGCGGTAAACGCCGTGCTGGATGAAATCGGCGCTGCCGGAAAACCAACCATGATGGTCTTTAACAAGATCGATAAGCTGGTGAATGGTGAGCGGAACTTCATTCAATCCGTGCCCAATGCTGTGGCTATTTCCGCGAAAACCGGCGAAGGCATCCCCGAGCTGATGGCGGAATTAGGCAAGCAATTGAAGCCAATCCGCGAATTCATCGAACTCTCCGTGCCGCACGAAAATGCCGCGGTGATCGCCCGGCTGCACGCAGTTGGCCAGGTGATGGAGCGCGACTATGAAGGTGAGCAGGCTCGCTTCAAGGTTCGTATTCCACCTCACCTGCATGAAGAGTTTGCCCCATTCATCGTGCAAGCATTGCAGACGGTTTAGGCTGAATACGAAGAGAATCCGAATAGTTTCTGCTGCCGGATCATCGTTCATGGCATGGTTTTCCCGACATGAACTCTGCGCCACCGAGTCTCCATCCATCTCACCTTACGGTCATCGTAATGATTGCCTGGCCGGAGGGATGATGGGGTTTTCAAAAAATAATGATTGAAAGCGGCTCAATTTCCGTCGAGTAATGAATTGTGTCGATTTTAGCTTTACCGTCGTATGTCCAAAAGCTTCCAAAGAAAGCACGAATACCTCTTCAGACCTGCGTTTACGGTCTGGGTGCTGGCGTAGTCACCGTCGGCTTCCAGGTTGGAATGAGCCGCTTGTACGACGCCACCTTCGTTAACTTATCCCATCAATCAACCAGCATCTTTTTAATTGGAACTTTTTTGGTTCTGATGAGCACCTCTTTGATGGTGGGCTGGCTCCTGAGTTCATTCTGCCGGGAGGCTTCCGGCAGTGGCATTCCCCAGTTAAAGGTGGCCTTCTGGCGTGACTTTGGCTTTGTGCCCTGGCGTGTCGTCTGGGTGAAATTCATTGCGGGCATTCTCAGCATCGGCGGTGGCAGCAGTCTGGGGCGTGAAGGTCCCAGTGTCCAACTCGCCGGCGGCCTTGGGTCGAAACTCGGAGGAATTTTGGGCGAAGCAAAACAAAACCGCCGCGCCGCCGCCGCTTCGGGAGCTGCTGCCGGTTTGGCCGCGGCATTCAACACGCCGCTTGCTTCGGTGACGTTCGTGCTGGAGGAAATCATCCAGGACTTAAATAGCCGCATGTTGGGTGGCGTGCTCCTGGCCGCGGTGATCGGCGCGCTGGTGGTGCACGGTTTGTTGGGACCACAGCCTGCCTTTACGCTTGGCAATGTCGAATCTCCTTCCTGGCTTGTCTATGTGATTACTCCTTTCGTCGCTGCCTTCGCCGGTCTTTCGGGAATGGTTTTTCAAAAAACCACACTCGGTTTGCGCGCCAAACGAAAACATTTCCGCCATGTTCCAGCCTGGATTCTGCCCTCTTTCGGAGCCCTTATCACCTGGTGCCTGGGCATCGCCGTGTTCCTGACCACACACCGCCTCGGGGTGTTCAGTCTCGGATACGCTGATCTGTCGGATGCCTTGGGCGGCCACCTCGCCTGGCAACTCGCCGGCCTGCTGTTGATCACCAAGCTCATAGCGACCTTCAGTTGCTACGGCTTCGGTGGCTGTGGTGGCGTCTTCTCCCCTACACTGTTCTTCGGCGCCATGAGCGGCGTGTTTGTCGCGGGACTTTGCAATCTCATCGTGCCTTTGACCACCTCAGACGTTGTCGCTTTGGCGGTGGTAGGCATGAGCGCCTGCCTGGGAGCCGTGGTACGCGCTCCCGTAACGGGCATTCTCATCGTCTTTGAAATGACCCATGAATTCTCACTCGTTCCGCTCCTGATGCTGGGCTCTCTGGTCAGCCAGGCCGTCAGCTACAAACTCTCCAAGGAGAGTCTGTACGATGCCATTCTCGCGCAGGATGGCATTCACATTGACCGCATCGTTCCACCGCGCGACCTGCAAAGCTGGCAGCAACTACCCGTCTCCACCATTGCCAAATTTCAACCGGTTGTCGTCGCCGACCTCGAACCCGTGCAGCTCGAACAATTTTTGCAGGAACATCCCTATCAACGCTTCCCTGTCATTCAAAAAGGAAAGCTGGCCGGAGTACTGACGCGCCGGGAAGCCCAGGCCGCCCTCGTCGAAAAACGTTCCCCTAAATTGGAACCCGCCATCTTCTGCCTGCCCGCTCGATCCATCAAAGACCTGCAACATCTCCTCATGGAATCACACAGTGGCCTCGTCGTCATCCTCGATCAAATCGATGGCAACATCCTCGGCCTGGTTACACTCCACGACCTCCTCCGAGCCGAAGTCTCGACGGCCGAACGCAGCGGGGATTAAAAACATAAAACCTCCTGCCAAACCACGGGCCAATACCTTTAATCGAATATAACTTCTCGAAAGATTGCCGGCGGCTTCACATGCACTGAGAACGCCAAAGCGCTTCAATGGATAAGGCACTGGCTGCCAGCAATCCCGCAAAGCCGCCGAGATTCTCCTTTGCCACGGTGAATGAACCACCTCCCTGTGGATATGCGGGAATGGTTTGCAGATAAGAAACGAAGACGGCAATCAGCACAATGACAATGCACGCGGTAATCCAGCCGATGTATCCCGAAGCCAATGCTCCAAGCGGGAGGAGTATGGTCATGGCCGCTTCGGGCCCGTAGGATGACGAGCCAAGGGCATCCAATCCCAGCACGGGAATCGCTCTTGCCACCCCCACCTGCTCGCCCTGCTCCTCCTCAGTCCGAAGAGGTTTTCCGAACAGAAGCTCTTTTAAGTGTAAGCCCATGACTTACCATCATTGTCAGTCAGTCAAGGCCAGCGTCGTCGGGGCAAACGATTCGTGCGCCTCCCTCAAACACTCTTCGACCTCGCTTGCAAGGCGCCTCACATTTGGTTCTGTGAATATGCTTTCATGAGAACCGGGGATGATTTTTACATCCACCCCGCCGAAACAAAATTCATTCCAACCGTACGAATCCTCAAAGGAACAGAAGAGCGGCTGCCTGCACGTACGAAACAGGGTGACTCTCCCCGAATAAGGCTTCATGGCATGTTCTTCAATGGCTTGCAGATGAACGCGCCACAGGGCTAATTCGCTATCCGGGATCTGCGCGGTATCAACCACGGCTTCGAGATCAAATTGTCGTTCCTCCGGCTTGTTTACCTTGAAGATATTCGCCAGCTTTCGGCCAATTACCCGGGACCTTCTGCTTATAAGGTCGCGACGAACTGCAGGTTGCAACTTAAGAAAATCCTTCGCCACGTAGAAAACATTGATGAAGAATTTTTTGTAAAAACCTGGGCGCCACCAGGGCATTTTGTCGTAAGAGCTGTGGAAGGGCATGCTTTCAAACAACGCCAATAGCGCAACTCGTTCTCCTTTTTCGCGGAGCTGGCGCGCCATCTCAAATGCGACATTTCCACCAAAGCAATATCCTCCAAGAAAGTACGGCCCTTCAGATTGCAGGCCGCGAATTTCGCTCACGTATCGACTGGCCATTTCTTCAATACTCCGAACTTCAGGCATGCCTCTCATCCCCGGAGACTCAATGCCATAAACAGGCTGGTCATCAGAAAAACAGCCTCCGAGATTGGCGTAACCCCAGAGAATGCCTCCTCCTGCTCCATGGACAAGAAAGAGCGGAGGCCTGGAACCTGAGTCTCGTATTGGAACCAATAAGGAGCGAGACGTGGAAAGTTCCTTTTCACGTATGGCATTGGCTAACTGCTCGATGGTTGGAGTTTCAAAAAGTAGTCTGAGCGCAAGTCTCTTTCCAAACGTCTTTTCGATCTTTGCAAACAGGCGCACAGCCAATAAGGAATGCCCCCCCAGCTCAAAAAACTTGTCCTGCACTCCAACTGGGCGAATGCCAAGAAGCTCCTCCCATATTCTGACCAGTTGGACCTCAACCGGATCTCTCGGTGCCAGGTAATCCTTGCCGAGTTCCGGCCTGCTGCCATCAAGTTGAGGAAGAGCCCGGCGGTTCACCTTTCCAGTCGCAGTCAGCGGCAAACTCTCCATGTTAACATAGACACTGGGAAGCATGTAATCCGGCAGCTTGTCTTTCAGGAACATTCGAAGTTCTTCGCTCGTCGGTTTTCCTTTTTCCCTTGGAACCACATAGGCAACAAGCTGCTTTTCCAGGGAGGAGTTGTTATGCACCATGGCCACGCATTCCCTTATCGCATGATGCGCGAGCAAAGCGACTTCAACTTCTCCCAGCTCCACTCTGAACCCACGAATTTTGACCATCGAGTCTTTCCGTCCCAGGAATTCAATGTTTCCGTCTTGAAGATAGCGAACCACATCCCCTGTGTTGTAAAGTTTCGACTGCGATTCAACGTCGAATGGATTTCTTACAAACCTTGCTGCAGTCAGGTCAGGATTTTTCAAGTATCCCAAAGCTAAACCGTCCCCACCGGTGTAGAGGTAACCGTAAACACCTATTGGCACAGGCTGTAAATGGTCATCTAAAATAAAGCATGTGGTATTGGAAATCGGTCTTCCAATCGGAATCGATCTGGCAGCCGGCAGTTGTCGAGGAATGCCATGCCAACTGGTAAACGTCGTATTCTCCGTTGGACCATATACATCAATGACCTGACAGCCACTCAAGGCATCGAGAGCTTTCTGAACATGCCTTGTGGAAAGCACCTCCCCTCCAGACAGCAACACCCTGAGTCCCTTTAAACATTCAACCTGTTCTTCAACCATTTGGTGAAAAAGTCCCGCTGTCAGAAACAGAATCGTGATCTGCTGCTTCTGAATAAACTCTTCCAACTCAGCCAACGACGTAAATTTGGGGGGAAACACCACGAGACGTGCGCCGTTTAAAAGCGCGCCCCAAATTTCGAAGGTGGATGCATCAAATGAAACTGGAGCGAACTGAAGGAAGGTATCCGCTTCTGTCATCGAGGCATAATTCGTACATTTTACCAGACGCACAACGCCACGATGCGGAATGCAAACACCTTTTGGCCGCCCCGTGGAGCCGGAAGTAAAGCAGACATAAGCAATACTCTCAGAATCACAATCCTGCGTTGGACAATCCAGGCTTTGTCCGGTGATTGCCTTCCATTCTTCATCCAAACAAATTATCTTCGGAATACAGCCATTCTGTTCCAATCCATTTACCGCGATTGGCAACGCCTTGGCTAAGCTTGAGTCCGTTAGTATGATCCGGGACTCTGCATCTTCCAACATCCATGACAACCGCTCTTTTGGATAAGTGGGATCCAGTGAAACATATCCGGCGCCGGCTTTAAGAATCGCGACCAGGCTGACGATGAGTTCGCATGACCTCTCCAAACAAATTCCAACCAAATCATCACGTTGCACACCCGTCTTGATAAGATAATGAGCCAGTTGATTTGATTGTTCATTCAGTTCTCTGTATGACAACTTCTTATTCTCGAATACTATCGCGATGGCATCGGGGCGCGCAGCGGCTTGTTCTGCGAACAATTGAGAAATCGTTTTATCCTTCGGATACTCAGTCCCGGTGCTATTCCATTCCACCAACAATTTTTTACGTTCCGCTGCGGTTAAAATAGGCAGGTCACAAATGCGCTGATTGGGATCAGAGATAATCCCCTCCACAAGAACCTGGAAGTGCTCGAGCAACGCATCCATTGTCGCGGCATCAAAAAGACTCGTGTTGTATTCCACTGCGGGTGCAAGGCGGTCTTCTCTGTCTGCTATAAAAAGTATGATATCACACTTGGCCGTCCCTTCGTCGATCGGCAAGGGCTCTATTTTCAACCCGGGCAGCTTCAATTCTCTGGCAGGATTCGTTTCGATCAGGAACATCACCTGAAAGATTGGATTCGAAGCGAGGTTACGTTCAGGATTTAGCTCTTCCACGAGTTTTTCAAAGGAAGCCTCCTTGTGTTCCAAAGCTTCGTACATCGTATTCCGAACTTGGATCAGAAAATCCTTAAAGGTCTGCGAACCGGAAATCTCAGTTCGCAGGACAAGGGTGTTTACGAAGAGACCAATCAGTCCTTCCGTTTCGCTGCGATTACGATTGGCTACCGGAGTTCCCACTATTATATCCTCCAACCCTGTGTAACGGTGCAGCAAAACTTTAAATGCCGCCAACAACAGAATGAACAGTGTGATTCCCTCAGCTCGTGCCAGCTTGCGCACTTGTTGAGTCAGCTCCTCTGGCCATCGGGTCCTCCGAACTGAGCCTGCACGAGAATCCATATTCTGACGCGGGCGGTCTGCAGGCATTTCCAACGTCGGTAACGGACCTTTTAATTTCCCTTTCCAATATGCCAGATCCTCTTCCAATTCCTTTCCTCGAAGCGATTGTCTCTGCCAAACGGCATAGTCTCCATATTGAATGGGCAATTCAGGCAAGGGCGATTCTCCTCCTTCAATCCGGGACGAATACAACGCCGCCACTTCCTTGTAAAACAGTTCCAATGACCAGCCATCTGAGATGATGTGGTGCATCGTCAGGAGGAGCACATGATCATCGGGATTCAAACGAAGAAGTTTTATCCGCAGCAAGGGGCCCTTGGTCAGATCAAATGGAGAACTCGCTTCAGCCCTGCAAGACTGATCCAGGATTTGTTGCAGGCTGGTTTGCGCCGCTACTTCCTGATCCACGAAGCTTAACGTCAAGGGAGTTGCCGCGGCGACCAGGGCCTTGGGCTGTCCTTCAATCGAGACAAAGGTGGTTCTTAGATTCTCATGCCGGCGTATAATCTCGTTCAAGCTCCATTCCAGAGCTTCAATATTCAGATCCCCTGTCATTCGGAACGCGGCAGAAATATTGTACAAGGAGCTCCCTGCTTCTATTTGGCCGATAAACCATATGCGTTCCTGTGCGGACGAAAGCGGCGCCTGCTCTCCACAGTCGCGACGACCGATCCTGTCGCAAATCCCGCTCCTCCTTTCTTCTTCCAAAAGAAGTGCGAACAAATCTTCCTGTTCTCGCGAGAGCTCACATTTATCAGCAGCAACCTTGTTTTCCATAGTGAAAAGACCATCCTAACGCGCCATGACTTCCTTCTTTGCGCGCAAAAGCCTTTGCACTTCTTCCGGCGACATCTGACTGACCTTCTTCCGCAGCTCGGCAGCGGCTTCAACCTTTTTCATTTTGAAGACTTCAGCAGCTGCGGCCAACTCTGCGATGGTCTGATATTGGAAAAAGTGCTCTGGTTCCAAATCCAATCCCGCCTGCATGACTCGATTACTAATTCTAAAAATCATTAATGAATCGCCGCCTATTTCAAAAATATTATCATGAACGCCTATTGGCTTCCGCTTGAGGATTGCCTCCCACACTTCCACCAACAGTTTTTCTGGTTCGTTTCCGGGGCCGACATAACGTTCATGGCCGGCAGGGATTGCTGCTTCGATCGGGGGCAGGGACTTCCTATCGATTTTGCCATTCACTGTCAGCGGAAGCGCACTCAGTGTGACGAAATAAGCAGGCACCATGAAATCCGGCAACTTCGATTTGAGATGTCGCTTCATTTCCTCTATTCCGGGTACCGCACCATTCCTTGCCGTAACATAAGCGACCAGCTGCCTGGTGCTATTTGGACCATCTTGTGCAACAACCACGGTCTGCCCTACATCAGGATGCTGCCGTAACACCGATTCAATCTCTCCCAACTCGATTCTGAAGCCCCGCACTTTAAGCTGGTGGTCCATGCGCCCCAGGTACTCGATGCGTCCATCCGCAAGATATCGGGCAATGTCTCCGGTTTTATACAGTTTTGATCCAGGCTCGTTGCTGAAGGGATTTGGAATAAATCTTTTCGCCGTCAGTTCAGGCTGGTGGAGATACCCTCTCGCCAGCTTCATCCCACCCAAATGCAGTTCGCCATGAACCCCGGGAGGCACGGGTTGCAGTTTGCCATCAAGGATATAGACCTGTGTATTCGGAAGCGGTCGGCCTATGTTGGCTTTCTCCTTGATCCTCCGCCGGGTAAAGGTGGAATAGACCGTATCCTCGGTTGGGCCGTAGAGATCATATACGCAATTGACATGGGATAACTCATGGATCTGGTCGACTAAAGCGGTCGAAAGCGGTTCTCCGACGAGACCAACCGCTCGAACTGATTTCGGCACATTTCCGATGCGCAATAACTCGGCCATGATGGAAGGAACTGTGTTGATAAGGGTTACCTCCTCGGCAGCCGCGAGCGAGGGTAACTGGAGGGCATTTTGAGCCAATATGATCTTCCCACCCCAACTGAGCGGAGCGAAAATTTCAAACACTGATATATCAAAGCAAATGGAAGTGGATGCCAAAACTCCTGAAAGATCTTCTGCCGAATAAACGTCCCTTGCCCACAAGAGCATGCTTACCACGCCGCGATGCTCAATAGCCACTCCCTTCGGCAGACCTGTGGAACCGGACGTATAGATGACATAAGCCAGGTTGGTTCGATCAGTAATTTTATCGGGATTTTTATTACTGTTGTGCTCTATCTGACGCCAATCTTCATCGAACACCACCACCCTTGCCTCGTGCTCTGGCAGCTTGGATTTTAAATGAGCGCACGTCACCAGAACCGAAACCTTTGCGTCCCTCAGCATGAACGCAAGTCGCTCTTTCGGATACATCGGGTCCAATGGCACGTAGGCGCCGCCGGATTTTAGAATTGCCAGGAGGGTGGTGATCATCTCGATGGAGCGATTCATGCAAACCCCAACCAATTTGTCAGGTCCGACGCCGCACGACCTCAAGTGATGCGCCAGCTGGTTGGCATGCTCATTCAGTTCCGCATAAGTGAAACGACGCTCCCCCTCCACCAGTGCCACGGCGCTCGGTTGCTGAGCAACCTGTAATTCAAAAAAATCATGGATCACTGCCTGCTGAGGAACTTCGACTCGCGCACTGTTCCATTGCTCAAGCAGAGTCAGCTTTTCCTCTGCATTCAACAGCGGCAAATTGCCCAATGTTTGTTCCGGATTTTCAGTTATCGCTGTAAGAACTGTCTCATAATGTCCCAACCATCTCTGCATCGTCTCGAGCAGAAAAAGATCGATGTCAAAATCACAATCCAGCTCAAGTTCCGAACCGGTGTCCCGAACATTTAAGCTGAGTTCAAAGTTAAGGAATCGCTTTGGATTCGCGGAGCATGTGCACTCCAGGCCGGCGAAACTGATACCCGTAACCGCACGATCGACATTGAAAGCAATCGAAATGAGCGGGGCCCGGCTCGGGTCGCGCGGAAGCTTGAGCTTTTGCACCAGTGCGCCGAAGGAATAATTCTGATGCTCATAGGCGCTCATCACTTCCTGCTTTGTGGAGGCTAGAAACTCAATAAACCTCGCTTCCGGGTCAAAATTGCTTCGTAATGGCAGGAGATTTGTACAATGCCCCACGAGTGAGTTTGCATTCGCGAGAGCCTGAACCGCCACTGGCATCCCGACGACCAATGCATCCTGGTTGGAAAGCCTGTGCAGCAACACCTCAAATCCCGCCAGCAAAGTCGAGAACAATGTCGCCCCGCACTTCGCGCCCACGGCCTTCAGTTCCTTGTACAGAGCACTTGAAATTCTTAATGACGCCCGGTTGGAGTGATATCCTTTTTTTGCAGGCCGCGGGAAATCAGCAGGCAAATCCAGGCTGGGAATTTGTCCGGAGAATCTGCCGATCCAATATTCCTCAGCCCTGGCAATCTCCTTTACTGTGGATTCGCGTGTTTGCTGCTCCGCGTACTCGCTAAACTGCATCGCAGGTTTCAGATCGCTGCCGGCACCGGCATGCGCGGCCGTGTAGAGTTGTCCCAGTTCACTTAAAATAACTCCCAGTGACCACCCGTCGCAAATGATGTGGTGAGCCGTCATCAACAAGAGGTGTTGATTCTCTTCCAGCCGAATGATTTGAGCCCGGATCATGGGCCCGTTCACAATATCAAAGGGCCTTGAACCCTCTTCATTTTGCATCTCTGCAACACGAATCTCCCTGTGCGCTCCATCCAAAGGAGCCAGGTCAATGTATGGAACCTCCAAGGTTAGAGTGGGCCTAATCTCCTGGTAATCTCCATTCTCGCTGAAGACAGTCCGCAGAGCTTCATGGTGGTCCACCAGCGATTGAAGGGCACTGCGAAGCGCGTTGAGGTCCAGAATTCCGGTGAGCCAGACATTCTGGGACTCATTGTAATGGCATGACGCATGGTCGCCTTTCCGTGCCTCCAACCAGACTTCCATCTGCGCCGAGGTCAAAGCCAATCGTTCGCTCTTTACAACGCGGTGCTCATCCTCGGAAACCTTGATGCCATTTCCCAGGGACTGATGATTCAGAGGGTTATCTGTCTGGTTTCCCTGACTATAACTATGACCCGATGAGAAGAATCCTCCAGCCTGCATCTCCGCCATACTGGTTTTGAAAGCCTCTAGGATGTTCTTAATATCCTCATCCGAATGTGCCGTGGAGAGGAAGAAAGGTCGTCCTTCCCAAATAAACACCCCCCTCTCCCGTAAATAGTAAAAGAGTAGATTGCCAAAGCCATTCTCCTCTTCAAAACGGAAATAAAATTGAGAGCCGCAATTCACTATGCGTAGGGGAATGCGATGCTCTAGGCAATAAATGTTCAGTTCCTCGGCAAACCGGTCGGATTTTGCATTTAAGCTGCTTTGCAGTTCCGGCCCCTGCTCTCTTAAATGATTTAATACCGCAACGGATGCGCTCAGGGCCAACGGGTGCCGGACAAATGTTCCAGCAAAGAACGTGACGCCAGCCTCCGGTGAGGAATTGTCACCATAATTCCATTGTCCACCGTCAAAGGCATCCATGAAACGCGATTTACCCGCGATCACTCCTATTGGCAAGCCTCCGCCAAGGACTTTCCCATAAGTGGCCAGATCCGCCTGCACACCATACCAGGCCTGTGCACCACCTGGATGCAATCTGAAACCGGTGATGACTTCGTCAAAAATCAAAGCCATTCCCGCTGCATTCGTTATCTCCCGGAGTTCCCTCAAAAATTCCTTTGGCTGTAAATCTGGACGTCGACTCTGAACCGGCTCTACAATCACCGCGGCAAGTTCGTGAGCATGATTTCGGATGACCTCAAGTGACTCGCGTGCGCCATACTCCAAAACCAAGGCATTCTCCACCACGTTTGGAAGAATTCCAGGCGCAACGGGAAACTGATGTCTGACGCCATTTATCGTATTGGTTTTGACAAGTAATTCGTCATTGATTCCATGATAGGAACCCGCAAAGCAAGCGATGCGATTTCGACCGGTGACCGTGCGTGCCACACGCAACGCCGCCAACACAGCCTCCGAGCCGGTGTTGCAGAACGTAACACGATCCATACCGGTAAACCCACAAATCAGCCTGGCTGCCTCACCAGCAAGCGGTGACTGTGGCCCGATCTGAACTCCTTGCTCCAACTGTTCGGCCACTGCCTTGTTCACAAAGGCAGGTGAATGGCCAAATAGATGAACGCCATAACCCATCGTCAAATCAATGTATTCATTTCCATCCACGTCCCAAATTTTTGAACCTTGGGAACGGGAAGCGGTAATCGGATACACCATCTCTTTCCAAAGCAGCTTGAAGCCGGAAACAGTGCGGGGATCTGCCAGATGTGGACGATGTTTCTCCGTCAACTTCTTGGATTCCTTTGTTCTGCCTGTATAACGGTTGATCAGCTCTTCCAAAGCCTCCTTTTGCTTTGGCGCAAGCTTGGTTGCCGCTTCCCGATCAATAGGTTTGAACGGCCCAAAACCTTTGGCTTGTTCATTGTGCGGAGCGACCATTTCATTCTGACGCAGAGTGAATTGGTTGCTGCGGAGGCCATTGGCTTTATCTGGAGGAATGGATTTATGCTCGGTCGAGGTAACTCCATTTTTAACACCTCTCCGGAGTAATGCGAGTTGCTCGGATGCCAAACGAAGCTGCTCAGAAGCCAGGTTCTCAATCTGCTTTATTATATCGCTGTCCACCTGCCTCGGAATATTATTCCGCGTGGATAAGACTTCATGAATTGCGAACTCCGGTCGGCTTTCATCATCAAGCTCTGGCGATTCTACAGCCCTCTCGGGAGGCAGCACCGAATCAATGTAGCCCGCAAGCTTTTCAAGGGATGGGTATTCATCGATGAGGTGTCTCAGCGTAATTTTTACATCAAATTTCTTTTGAAATGCCAGTCCAGCCTGGGTCAGGAATAATGAATCAAAGCCAAGACCAAGGAAAGTGGCTGCGGGTTGAAGGTCTTCCGCGATCATACCGCTTAATTCGCGCAAACATTCCTTCAGTCCTCCAAGGATCTGCTCTTTTCGATCCTCTGTATGCATTTGAGGTCGAGTGCATGTTTCATTTTCCAGAAATGTGGGCTCCTCATGTCCTGTTAATACTTGGTTCCCATTCGCCCGGGATAATCCTTCCGACTCCGCGGGTGAAGTAGTTGCGTCGATGATCGGAATGGTTTTTGTTTTCGGAGGATCGACCCAGTAGCGTTTTCGCTCAAAGGGGTATGTAGGAAGTCCAATCCGCTGTCTTCTTTGATGCACATTAAACCCTGACCAATTAATTTTCAGCCCGGCGAGCCATGCCTGGCCCAATGCATTCAGCAAACTCCGTGTTTCGTTTCCTCCCAGGGAAGCCCCCAATGAGGAGATCACTCCGCGCATACTGCCTTTATAAGCAGGATGCCGCGCCAACCCACTCAGGATGTTTCCCGGCCCCACTTCGAGCAGGATGGACTCGGGCTTTTTCATAACTTCCTGCAACCCCTCAGCAAACCTTACCGTTTCCCGCAAGTGATGCGCCCAGTAGTTAATATCTGTGGCCTGATCCACCGTAATCCAGGTGCCAGTGCAGGAGGAAATAAACGGTATTTTAGGAACGTTCAGCCTCACATTCTTCAACTCCTGTTTGAATGGTTCAATGATTGGATCCACCATTGCGGAGTGGAAAGCATGTGAGGTTTGCAAGTGGAGGCAGGCAACCCTGGCTTTGACGAGTTCCTTTTGCAACTGCTCCACCGCTTCCACGGGACCGGAAATGACGCAACTGGAAGGACTGTTGATGGCAGCCAGGGAAAGTTCCTGCCCCAGGTATTTTCGTGCATCCGCTTCAGGCAGGGATGCAGCCAGCATGGAACCTTTGGAAAGGTTCTGCATCAACTTGCCTCTCGTTGCCAGCATCCACAGGACATCCTCAATCGAAAACACACCGGCCAGGCATGCCGCCACATATTCCCCAACGCTGTGCCCAATCATTTCATCCGGCTCCATTCCCCACTCCTGCCACAAACGCGCGAGCGCATAGGAAATTGTAAAGAGCGCAGGTTGGGCGTAGAGAGTTTTTGTGAGCTGCTGATTGGCTTCCTCCTCCTGTCCCGCCAAGGGATAAAGCAATTGCCGAATATCGATGCCCAAATGGCGCTTCAGAACGTCCGCACAATAATCCACCTCTTTCCTAAACGCTGGTTCGTTCTGATAAATTTCCAGCGCCATATTCACCCGCTGCGCTCCCTGGCCTGGAAACATAAACACCACCTTCGCGGCGGCAGGCTCAACTTCGCTTGGTATGATCTTTTGAGCATTGGCCTCGTTCAGAAGCTTGATTGCCTCTTTCGTGTCGTTACAGACCAGCATGCGCCGATGACTGAACCCTCTGCGACCTGCCTGCAGTGTGTAAGCAACGTCGGCGAGGTTCGTTTGTGGATTCTTTTCAAGAAAAGATGACAGATTGGACGTGGCCCTTTGCAAGGCTTCGCTGCTCTTGGCGGAGAGGAGGAGTATTTGGCTTGGCCGGGACGCACAGGACGGCTCTGCTTCCGGCGCTTCCTCCAGAATAATGTGGGCGTTCGTTCCACCCAACCCGAAGGAACTCACGCCGGCACGTCGCGGAGTTCCGTCTGTTTTCCATTCCGCAAGCCTGGTGTTCACATAAAACGGGCTGTTCGCAAAATCGATCTGCGGATTGGGCATTTCAAAATTTAAACTGGGCGGGATCAGCTTATGTTTCAATGCCAACGCTGTTTTAATGACTCCTGCCACCCCTGCTCCAGCATCCAGATGCCCGATATTGGTTTTGACTGAGCCAATGCCACAATATCCCTTTTTATTCGTGCTCGCGCGAAATGCCCTGGTTAAGGCCGTGATTTCGATGGGATCTCCCAGCGAAGTTCCTGTTCCATGTGCTTCCACATAGCTGATCGTTTCCGCTGAAACACCCGCGACCGCCTGCGCTTCTGCAATGACCCTGGCCTGCCCTTCCACACTGGGAGCGGTAAATCCAACCTTGGCTGCACCGTCGTTATTGACCGCGGTTCCTTTAATCACAGCATAAATCGAATCTCCATCCCTCAACGCATCACTCGACCGTTTCAGAACCACCAACGCAACTCCGCTTCCCAAGACTGTCCCCTGGGCCTTGGCGTCGAACGCCCGACAGTGTCCGTCCGGTGATTGAATGCCTCCCTCCTCATACAAGTATCCCGCAGTCATTGGCACCAGAATGCGCCCACCACCCACCAACGCCATGTCACATTCACCCGCCAGCAGACTTTGGCATGCGAGATGGATGGCCACGCCGCTGGAAGAACAGGCGGTTTGCACGCTTAAACTAGGTCCACGAAGGTTCAGTTTGAAAGCGGCTCGGGTGGCAGGATAATCCTTGTCGTTGCCGATGATCATTTGGTGCAGACCCGCGGATTCAACCAATTGCCGGTTTGGCAATAAATTATGTATTAAATAGTTGTTTCTCGCCACGGCTCCGAACACTCCTATTTGTCCAGTGTATTCCTCGGAATCGTAACCAGCATGCTCCAGTGCGGACCATGCACATTCCAAAAAGATCCGGTGCTGTGGGTCCATCAGTTCGACTTCCCGCGGCTTGTATCCAAAAAAGGCCGCGTCAAAGCACTCCGCCTCCTCCAGCACTACCCCGGCATTGACATAATTCGGATTCTTTAGAATGTCCGCATTAACCCCGGCCTCCGCCAGTTCCTCTGCCGTAAAGGTTCGCACGGCTTCAAATCCCTGGCACAAATTTTGCCAGAAATCATCCACATTGGCCGCACCGGGAAAACGTCCGGCCATACCGATGATGGCTATCTCCTCGCGATAATTCTCGCGGCTGTTCATTTTATTTCCTGTTGGTTGATCAGGCGTTCTCGAAAAGCCTGCCGGAGCCTCCTTTGCTCCCCAATTAGATGGTGGCCCCTGTTGGCAGCGTTTCCGCACTTTTCTTTAACGGCGACTTCTGCTCTGTCATCCAAATTATATCCAAATCTATTTCCTAATTCGCGTGTGAGATCACTCAAGAAGGTTGCATCCGTCTTTACGGATTGCTGTGCAACCTTTGCCTCAATGCTCTTGTAATCGAACAGCTTTGCATCCGTCATCGACTTGGACTGGCGATGAACTCCATCCAGCATTTTCTTGTCAGGGTCTTTGTAGGGTTGAATCATATCGGGATGAAACTTCATCCCGAAGTTTTGACACATTTGCTGCATGATGCCGCTGGGATCAGCAACCAAATCCTCAAATCGCATCTGCATCTGACGACGTGAAGGAATATTTTTCAGGAACTCCAATGCATTCTGATTGACTATCAACCAATACAACTCCCCAACTTCCCTGGCAGTGAAGCAATGCTCATAATTAAAGTATACCTGGTCCAAATGATTTTTTTCAAATGAGTGCACCATTGCTGCCGGATGACGTACCAGATGAATATACAAGGCATTTTCAAAATCACTCTCTGCCCGCTTTAGAATCTCCATGTCCAGTCCATAGGCCGGAGTTTTTTCCACCAACATCCTGCCCCCGATCCAGTCCTGCAGGAGTGCATACATATCGGCGGTGGAGAGATCTTGAAACTCGTATGCTTCGATAATTTGTGCCGCTTCTTCAGGGCTGCACTGTTTGATCTCCATTACGGTGCGGATCAGACCCTCCAGCCACAAACTGTATTTGCCTGAGAAGAATGCCTTTCTTTCACCAAGCGTATTAAAGTTGAGAAGATGCAGCTCGGAAGTGGTAAACAATTCAGGATTGCCCGCCAACATGACGCGCAATAAGGATGTTCCTGACCGTGGAGGTGCTAGTATGAACAGAGCCGGAGCTTTCCCTCTGGACTCCATCCCGGATGAACGCGGTGGAAGCGGTTTTATCAAGCTTCGTGCCAAAACCAGCTTGCTTGCGTTCACCTTCCCTCCAGCAAGCTCTCTCGGCGACCCATCGTGGGTAACCCCAAATGCCCGGCTTACCGCTGTGGCGTAATGCATCTCCAAATATTCCGTGAACCGGGCGATGGTTGGGGCTTCGAACAGCACCACGACATATATTTGCTCGCCCAACTTTTTCTCCACTTGCGCGATGAATTCAGCTCCCTGAAGTGAATCGCCGCCCAATTCAAAAAACTTGTCGTTGATCCCTATACGGTCCAGTTGGAGTAGGTTGCACCAAATTCCTGCCAGAAACTTTTCCAACTCGGTCTTCGGAGCCACATATGCTTGATCCAGTTCCGGCCGTAGACAGTTGGGTGCTGGTAATGCACGTCGGTCCAACTTGCCGTTAACTGTCAATGGCATTGCAGACAACCAGACAAAGGTTGAGGGCACCATGTAGTCGGGCAATTTACCTTGGAGAAATCTTCTCAGCTCACTCGCGGTTGGGTGTTCCTTGCTTCGTGCCACCGCATACCCAACCAAACGTTTCTGGTCAGCCTCGTTCCGGAGTACAACTGCATTCTCGCGAATGGCTGGATGCTGGTTAAGCGCTGACTCTATTTCACCCAGTTCGACACGATGACCTCGAATCTTAACCTGCAGATCGACGCGTCCGATGAACTCAATATTTCCATCAGGCAGATAGGTGGCCAGGTCACCAGTGCGGTAGAGCCGGGCCGAGGGATCGGCACTGAAGGGATGGGGAATGAATTTTTCACTCGTGAGTTGCGCCTGGTGGAGGTAGCCCCGGGCCAGACCCGAGCCTCCAATAAAGAGCTCGCCCGGCACTCCGACCGGGACGGGCTCTTGTTGCTCATTGAGAATATAAACCTGCTTGTTGGCCAGGGGCCGCCCGATGGTGGCGGGGGCGCCGGGCCGGCGCAGGGCACAGGTTGTATAGACCGTGTCCTCGGTCGGGCCATAAAGGTCATACACCTTCCGGACGCAGGGCTGGGTGCGGTAAAGCTCATCCACGAGTTGCGCGGAGAGGGGTTCCCCGGCCAGGTTGACGACCCGCACGGAGGCGGGCAGGCCGCGCGTGCGCAAGAGTTCAGCCATGGCCGAGGGGACGGTGTTGAGGAGGGTCACCTCGCCTGCGGCCGGGAGCTGGGGCAGTTCCAGCGCGTTCTCCGCCAGGATCACCCTGCCCCCGCAGCTCAAGGGGACAAAGAATTCAAAGACCGACAGGTCAAAGCAAACCGAAGTGGATGCCAGCACTCCCGCCAGTTCCTCGCGGGTGTAGAGCTCGTGGGCCCAGCCAAGGAGGTTCACCACACTCCGGTGTTCGATGAGCACGCCCTTGGGCCGGCCGGTGGAACCGGAGGTGTAAAGCACATAGGCGACATTGCCGGGGAAATTTAGGAGACTTGGATTTTCAACTTCATCGATGGTTGGGAGAGCATCCAAACAAATTGTCCGCGTACCAATGGCAGGCAGTGTCCTGCACAACTTCGCCTGGGTTAAGACGACCAGTGGTTGTGCATCCTCCAGCATAAGACTCAATCGGCTGCCGGGATAAGAAGGATCCAGGGGCAGATAAGCTCCCCCCGCTTTTAAAATACCCAGGATGCCAACCAACAACTCCCAGGAACGCTCCATGCAGATTCCTACCATTACTTCGGGACCCACGTTTAGTTGTCGCAAATTTGCAGCCACCTGATTGGCTCGTGCGTTCAGTTCCCGATATGTAAGGCACCTGCATTGACAAACTACTGCAACCGCCTCAGGCGTAAGGGCAGCTTGTTTTTCAAACATTTCCTGAATGCACAAAGCCCCTGCCTCAGCCGATGAATTCTTTTCCAATTTGAACCCACCTTTACAGCTCAGCCCGGCAGAGTCTTCCGGCCGGGACAACTCACTGTTAAGTTTAACTCGCGCATCCGCAGGAATGCCCAAGTCTTCTATCGGAAAAACATCCAAAGAATGATCCATAATCTAGCCCGCAAGAAAGTGAGGCAGTTCCTTTGAGTTAAGCAGCGCAAAGCTTCGCAGGGTCAAATCAGATTTCAAAACCAACTCCTTTTGCTATTCAGCCAACAAGTTCGTTAGGCAATTCGGCTTCAGCTTGGGCTGCAAAGTTTTCAATGCTCCAGCCAGGTCGTCGCACGCACCGCCTGAATGGCGATCTCCTCACCTGCTTCCACTCCAAAAGGCAGCGAATTATTGCTGATCCTGTGCTGGAACGAATCCTGGGATAAAAACCATTCTGACCTACGCCGTGAACCCTACCTCTCGCGTCAATGTTCCTCCATGGGGTTAAACCCTGAAAGTTGCCGGTTTTCCAAGGAAGAACCGAAACCAGGTGCCACTTAAGCCATGAAGAAAAATGGATTTCACTAACACATAAATCGCTGGAACTCCATGGCTTCCATAAATGCGGAAAATTGTCCGATCAGCTATTTCATTCATCTCCGCAGATCCTCGATCTGAATCGGCTTGGGTTCCGAGATCAACTGGCGAGCGGCATCTACCTTGCCCCATACATTCCACAGAAGGACTCCTCGCACTCGATCCTTTTCCAGATAGTATATGACGCCCTCCTTGAAGGGTTCTTTCCAATCGACAAATACCTCAAGACCCGAAGCCAGTTTGCTACCTGCCGGTACGAGTTCAACACGAGGTTTTCTCTGGCAGTCTGGCAGGTCCGAAAAAAACTTCGTCAAGCGTATTGGTTACCATTTAAAATCTTGTCGTCACATTATCAAATCCATGAACATTTATTCATGGAAGCGTCGGTGCGAAGGTGCCAATTCTTTTAATCATTCCTGCTCACATCTTTCCACAGCCCCAGCCGCTTGGGATTATCAAGCAGCCTGGCGCGAGGCAGGTTATGCCATTGCGCCCTGGGCGGTTCTGTTTCCCTTCATTCAGGAACGAATTACTAGTTTACGTTACGGAGCCAGTTCAATCCTAAAAATGGAGGAGGACGAAGGTGGCATGGGGACGGTGAAAGTATTGGTGATGGCGGTGGGAGGATTATTGGTATAAATGGCGTTCCACGGCCCGTTCAACTGACTCGCCTGCTTGAGTACCTGCCGAACGGACTGGCCGCCTTTCCACGTTAAGGTGATTTGTCCGTTTCCCGCCTGGATACCGGTGAACTTCAGCACGGAATTAGCGGATTTGGGATCAGTGTCCGCTGCCTGTTCGTGAAGGTTGTCCACCCCATCCCCATCATCATCCGCCGAGGCAACCGCGCTGATGGGATCACCAAAATGCAGTTGTTCCCACCCATTTAGCAAACCGTCCCCGTCCGAATCAAGCAGCGGCAGCGCTTGACGCGAAAGAACCTGGACGCTGTATGGACCAATGGTAATTTGTCCGTTGCCCGCGGAAACCTGAATCAGAGAACTTCCCATGTTGCCGAAGTCATTGCCATAGAGTGTCCAATCTGAGTTCAGGTTGACATACCATGTTCCATTGGCAGGAAATCCAGTGATCGAATAATTGGTCAATACCTTGTTGGAGAAATTCATAACTATCATCACCTGATCATTTGGTCCAGCACCCCAGCGATGAAAGGCGAGAAGTTTGGCAGTGTTGTCCACTACGTGTGAGGTGATATTGGGACCAGTGAGCCCAAGGCTCACACCATCGAGATTTCGCCGCAAATGAATCAAGTCGCGATAAAATTGTACCACGGTGGGGTAGTTGGTCGTGTTTTCCCAGTGCAAAGGATTACTGTCACCGAACTGCTGAGTTTCAAGCATCTCTTGTCCCATGAAAAGCATTGGAATTCCAGGTGTGGTTAATACGACGGCGGCGGCAAGCATGGATCGCTTGCGCGCGAAGTAACCGGTGGGGTCGGTGGATTGAATACGATAAGGGAGCCGTTGTGCGCCAGCGCCATTCAGATTGCCCACCAAATCGTGTGATTCATCATAAAGAACCCGGGAGAATCCCGACGCATTCATCCCATTGAACAATCCAACCACATCCCGGGAACTATCGGTTGACTTGACCATTTCGCCTATGAGGAGGTCGCCAAAACTGCGATTCCATTCGCCATCAAAGTTCATTCCTGATGACTGATCCTCGGCAATACTGATGGCCCCGGGGTGATCCGAATGGATGGCGGTGGAGTTAATGTATTGAATAAGTGAATCAGCCTCCGGGATGCCGACATGTCCGGGGTCGTAATATCTCATTGCGCCTACCGCGTCCCAACGGAAGCCATCCACGTGATACTCATCCAACCACTGACGAAAACTTCCAATGATGAAGGAACGCACTCCTTCCGTTGAATAGTTCGGGCGGCCTCCCCATTGGGTGCAGCAGATGTTCGCTGCAGTGTAGAAATAAATACTTGGGCTGGCCCCGTTATCAAAGGTCCACAAGTCGAGGTCGCTTGGACCATAATGATTGTGAACCACATCGAGCAGAACGCGAATGCCTCGCTGGTGGGCGGCTTTGACGAAACTCTTTAAACCATCCGGCCCACCGTAACCGGTGTTTTCAACTGCGTATGGGTCGGCCGGATTGTACCCCCAGCTATTGTCGCCAGCGAACTCCATAACCGGCATCAGTTCAACGGCGTTGATACCGAGTTCCGCCAAGTGATCCAGCTTCGTTATTGCATCGGCGAATTTTCCCGGTCCACCCGACGCAGGAGTTGGGTCATAGAATGCGCCAACATGCATTTCATAAATGACAAGGTTCGAAGTGTTCACCGGCAAACGAGCATCGCTGGCCCAGTTGAATGCATTCGGGTCGTAAACAATCGTGTTATCGGATGAGTTGACTACCTTACGACCGCGAGGATCGCGTTTCCAAAGAGAGCCGCTGAGGTAGTATTTATACTGATCTCCCGCCCGAGCCGTCGGAATGTCACCGGACCAAAGCCCGAGACCGCCAGCTTCCTTGATCAGAAAATTGGCGGTGGAACTGTAACCATTGAACGAACCCCTTACAGCGACGCTGGTTGCATTTGGCGCCCACACTCGAAAGGTGACGCCTGTGCCTGACGCATCTGCGTACGGCGTGGATCCCATCCCGGGGCGGATGGATTGCGCCACGGCAGATGACAAAAAAGTCAGGCTGACCAGTGCGTATAAAACGAGGAACTGAACTGGCGAGCGTAAAAACAGTAAATTCACAAATCTTGGTAAAATATATGGCAAGATTACGATTTAGTGTGTCAATCTGGCTACTGCATGTTTGTGCAGTATTCCCGGCGTCGTGCAGCCATTAACATTCCGGAATCACCTGAGAGAATGCTTGAACCAGCATCCGCCGGCATTTGGCGGAGAACGGCCCGCAACATGGCAGACGTGCAGCGTGAGTTTAACGTGTTCTATTCTGTTAAAATATTGGGTTCTCCAAGGGCGGTAAAACGGGGCGTGACCAGCACGCTCAACGTGGTCCAAACCCGTGCTGGCGCGATTATTGGCATCGCCGGAAAAGGGCCAAATTGCCCCCTCCACGTTTTGCTGGTCAGTTTCATACTCTCATTGCTTTGTTGTTCCTCGCAGGCAGGAACCCTTTGGAATGACCTGGGATCGACCCTCGCTCACGAAACTGGCGATGGCCAGGACATTCTTGGTGGAGCGGTAAAGCGGGACGATACATCCACGGACACGCTCTACTTTAAGTTCCATGTGGACCCGCTGTCCGATGCCAGCACGGAGGAATATTTCGCCGGGTTTGAATTGTTTGAGGGTAAAACGCGTGGACTGGCGGTGGGCAACGCCATGAAAGCCTGGGCATACAGTGCCTTTCATACTTCCGAAACCGGGGAGTCGAATAAAGTATCCGGCGATCTCGACTTGCATTCCTCGCATCCGGAGTCGACTGCCGTGGGAGTCTTTAAACAGTACGAACAGCCGCGCGCTGGAATCGAGCGGACTATCGTTTTCAAAGTCCAATACATCGCTGGAGAAGATGATCTTGTGACCGTCTGGTTGAGCCCGGATTTGAACGCAGGGGCGACTGAAACCAGCCAACCGGAATCGTTGACGACGAGATTCAAGGCGAATTGTTCTTTCAATGAAATCCATCTTCGGCATGGCGGCGGAGGCGGTGGTTGGACTTTTAGCGACATGGCGATCGCGACTTCGTTCAACGATTTCACAGCTTCCAGCGGCATCGAACCGGGCAAATCTTCACCGGTCGCGGCACGAGGATCGTTGCCGTTCAGCTTTCGGTCGTGGCAGCGGGAACAGGGACTGTCGCAAAATTCAGTTCGCGCCCTGACGCAAACACGCGAGGGATACCTATTTATTGGCACCGATAACGGCGTGACCCGGTTCGATGGCGTCCGCTTCGTTTCGTTTGGAGAGCGCGAGGGATTACGGTGCGGACCGGTTAGCTGCATGTTCGAGGATGCTCGCGGTGCGCTATGGATCGGAAGCGTTAATGACGGGTTGGCGCGCCGGCAGGACGGGAAGTTCGTCACTTTCACAACGCGGGATGGATTGCCCGCGAACTCGATCACCGCGCTCGCGGAGGACAACGAAGGACGGCTTTGGATCGGCACCACAGCGGGATTGGGTTCGTTGCTGAACGGTTGTTGGACTTCGTTCACTAATGAAGCTGTCCGGGACAAGCCCATTACCGGGTTGTTCAAAGACAAAAATGGAACACTCTGGGTGACCGCAACAGGCGCGGGAGTTTTTCAGTTCCAAGATGGCAGGTTGAATCCATTGACAGACGGCTCGGTGGAAAAGCTCCTGCGCGACCCTCATTGCGTGCTCGTGGACCAGAGCGAACGACTCTGGGTGGGCGCAGGCGATGATTTTGTTTTGTGCCGGGCGGGCAGCCAGTGGACGCACTACCGCGTTCCACGACATCTGGACAAACCATTCGTCAACACGCTGGCAGAATCGCCGGATGGAACAGTTTGGGCGGGCTCGGTGAGCGAGGGATTGTTCCAATTCAAGGACGGCAAACTGCTTGCGATCAGCGCCAGGAGCGGGATGTTGGATAATTTCGTCGAGTCCTTGTGCGTGGATCACGAAGGAAATCTATGGGTTGGGACGAGCGCGGGTTTGACTCAGTTACGTCCCAAGAGTGTTTCCTTTCTGGGACCAGCGGAAGGATTGGGCTACGGTCCCGTGCAAGGACTGGCCGAGATTGCGCCGGGGGAAATTTGGGCGGGCAAAGCAAACGACGGACTCTATCGCTGGCAGGCCAGAAACTTTAGTCGGTTGTTGCTGCCGGGTTTCTCGCAAAACGAGGCTCAAGTCAATGCTGTGCTGGCCACGCATGACGGTGGCGCCTGGGTGGCGAGCAATAAGGGACTGCTGCGTGTCACCGATGCCAAAGCGGATTCAATAGATGCGCAACCGGCCGAACTATCGGAACTGATTGCGATTTCGCTTGCGGAAGACCATGAAAGCGCAGTTTGGGCCGGCACACCTGAAGGAAAAGTATGGCGACTTCAAGGCGGCAGGCGCGTGGCCGTGACCAACTTCTGGCAAACGCGTCCCATCACGGCGATTCTACCAGGCGCCGATGGTTCCATGTGGATCGGAACGGAGGGTGCCGGGCTGCACCGGTATCAGAATCAGACGCATTTTCAATTGGGCAAAACGAATGGTCTGTTAAGCGATTCTATTCGCACGCTTCATCAAGATGCCCAGGGTGTGCTTTGGATCGGCACGGCTGGTGGAGGGTTGGCGCGATGGCAGCAGGGCCGTATCACCGTATTCACGACGCGCGAAGGTCTGCCCGACGATACTATTTCCCAGATTCTTGAAGACGATGCCGAACACCTCTGGCTGGGAAGCAATCGAGGGATCGCTTCCGTGTCCAAAGCCGAGTTGCAGGAATTGGTGATCGGGAAAGCCACTACGCTCTATCCGCGAATCTTTGGCCGGGCGGAAGGCATGTTATCTGAGGAATGCACGGGCGGTTTTTTTCCGGCAGGACTGAAAACCAAAAATGGATTGCTTTGGTTCTCCACCCTAAAAGGTTTGGTGGTAATCGATCCACGACTCAAGAATCCGCCAGCACGCGGGCCATCAGTAATCCTTGAGCAAGTGATGTTGGATGGCGCGTTGATCTCGTCGCTCCCCACCACCAACCCCGCGTCCGAAGCACAGGGCGGGAAGTCCGACACCGGCAAGGTGGTCACACGGACATTGCAAATCCCTCCCGGCAAACATCGAATCGAGCTGCGTTACACGGGATTAAATTTTACCTCACCGGAACGCGTGCGTTTTCGTTACCGGATGGAGGGATTGGATTCTGATTGGGTGGATGCCGGCAGTCTCCGCTCCGCCTTTTACAGTTACGTTCCACCGGGCAAACGCCAGTTCCAGGTAATTGCCTGTGACGGTGAAGGCGTCTGGAACGAAACCGGTGCAAGTTTGACTCTTACGGTGTTGCCCTACTTCTGGCAAACATGGTGGTTTCTCGGGTCGGTGGCTCTTGGACTTTTAGTTTCCGTCGGTGGCACTATTCGTTTCGTCGAAAAGAGCAAGGTGCAAAGCCAGCTCAAACATCTGGAGAGGGCACAGGCGCTGGAGCGGGAGCGGGCGCGTATCGCCCAGGACTTGCACGACGACCTCGGCGCTTCGTTGTCCCGGATTTCTCTTTTGAGCGATATGGCCAAGGTGGAACAAAGCAGCATTTCACAAACGGGAACTCACGTGAACAAAATCTCAGAACTTGCCGGACAAACGCTCCGGGCGCTGGATGAGATTGTATGGGCCGTGCGACCGGGCAGTGATTCATTACAAAGCCTCGTTGACTACATTGCCCATTTTGCCGGTGAATTGTTTAATGACGACAGCGTCCGCTGCCGGCTGCATTTGCCAGACACCCTGCCCGCTCGTTCGTTACCACCTGAAATGCGCCATAACATTTTTCTCATCGCGAAAGAAGCACTCACGAATGCACTGAAGCACGCCGCAGCCACGGAGGTTTGCGTGCAGGTCAAGGCGACGGTGAACTCGCTTGAAATCCTGATCCGGGACGACGGGTGTGGTTTTAACCCGATCAACTCCCAAGGCGTCCGCGAAGGAAATGGCCTCGGTAATATGAGCCGACGAGCTGAGTCAGTTGGGGGCAAACTGGTAATGGAGACCGCGATTGGCAAAGGAACAACTGTCAGATTGTTGGTCAATTTTGAGAGCAAGTAATTGACAGTGGCATACCTGCTGTCAGCCATGGCATCCTTGTAAGCCACATCTGGCTGCCTGGGGATTTGGAATACTGCATCGAGGAGCAGCCTGCCAGAAACGGAAGTGACAAAAAAAGGATCAAGGAAGTTTTCACTTTTAACAAAGGTGGCGGGTAGTTCTGGATTCCGTCAACGTGATTGTAGCTGCACATTCATGCAGTTGCTTCCGCGCGGCAAATCCTGTCAAATAGGAATGCAGTATTCAAGTTATGCAGATCAAAGTGGCGATTGTGGATGATGACAAAGACATGCGGACGAGTCTCGCGACCCTGATCCGCCGGACTGGGTCGCTTCAATTGCTGGGCGAGTACTCCAATGGCGAAATCGCAATGGAGGAAATCCCCCGTCAGCCACCCGACGTGGTCCTGATGGATATTAATATGCCAGGCATGGGGGGGATCGAATGTGTCCGCAGGTTGAAAGCGATCATTCCGGCGGTGCAAGTTTTGATGCTCACCGTGTATGAGGACAGCGATTCGTTGTTCAATTCGCTCAAAGCCGGAGCGAGCGGTTACCTGCTCAAACGCACCAGTTCGTCCAAGTTACTGGAAGCAGTTCGTGATGTTCATGCGGGCGGTTCGCCCATGTCCCCGCAATTGGCTCGCCGACTGGTTCAGTTTTTTTCAAAGCCCCAGGATGTGTCCCCTGTAAGCCAGCTTAGCCCCGGTGAACGCGAGTTCCTTCAACTCCTTAGCAAAGGTTATGTGTACAAGGAGATCGCGGAGAAAATGGGCATCAGCACGGATACGGTTCGCTACTATGTTCGAACCGTCTACGAGAAGTTGCATGTTCATTCCCGAACCGAAGCAGTGGTGAAATTCCTGAACGGCTGAGCAGACGACATCCCACGCTCAACGCTGAGCGACGCGGTAAAACTGGGTTTCCCCCATCTCGTCCTCGGAGACTGTCAAAACTATCACCCCGCCAGTTCCACTGACTGCCGTCCCAAAGTCCTGCCACAAAGAAGCTGCGTCCAGAGTATCGCGACGTTGGAGTTGGTACGTCCGATTGACTTCGGAAGAACAGCTAATCTGGACATTGGAACTATTCACCACAGAGACATTTGTGATCTTAAAAGCCGGGAGCGAAACCATCGGACCGGTTTTGAACTTAAGTTCGTACGGCGAAAACATTGTATTGCCCGAAATTGTGTCCACAGCGTTTGTGACGCGCGCAGTAATCGTGGTCAGAACCGGGAACCCCGCCCCTTCCGGAGTAAAGGTCATGGTATCTCGCGCTGCCGCCCAGGTGAACGTCCCGCTGATAGGCGGCGTCGTGCGAAAGGAGGCCTGGACGCTGTTGGTATCCATTGGCTTGCTAAACTTAAGGATGATCGGTGCGGTGGTTGGCGAGTTGGTTGCATCATGCGCAGGCGAATTGCCGACGACGACCGGATCGAGGGGACGCCAGTCGGATTCGGCCACGAAGATTTTGCCCGTCATGCCTTGCACCGTAATCGGCGGCGTTTCCGGAGTTGCTGTAACGGTCAAAACTTCCGTCGGATCCAGCAGGTTCACGATGTGTGTTCCCGGAGCGAAGATCGTGGAACGATTGGTCAACGTCTGCGCCGAACTGGCAGTGTTAAAAACCACAAACACCTCCTGCGTCCCAAGCCGCCGCGCGTAGGCAAACAGCCCCGGCCCGGATGGAGTATACCATTTGTTGACGTGCGTGCCGATTTGCAGGGGAGCGTAGAGACGCCTGAAATTGTTCATCCTGGCCACGGTCTGAAACTGCGGATGCGTCATGTTGAAGTTGTCACCGAGTGACGGGCCTTGTTCGAACTGGCCATCGAACATGTCTTCCCGGTCGTTTGGATCAGTAGTGCCATTAAAAGCCTGCTCAGTACCATAATAAAGGCAGGGAATACCGCGGCTGGTATAGAGGAAAAGCAACGCCAAATCCAGGCGGGCGGTTGTCGCCCCTGAAATGCTCAGGAAACGTGGTTGATCGTGGTTGTCGAGAAAGGTAACCAGTCGCGTCTGTGCAGCGGGATCGTAGTTGGCGGCAATCGCATTGTATCGGTCCTCCAGTTGTTTGGTGTTGCCGCTGGCTGAAGCGAAGACGCTGTTTATTTTGAAATAAAGCGGGTAATCCAGGACCGAATCCAATTTGAATGGACCCCCACCCTGCGTGCCGGTGTACGAACCGCATTTGGAATCCGAACCGTCATAACACTCGCCGAACATAAAAAAATTTGGCTTTCCATTTGCCGCGGCATAGGCATGCACCACTGGAGCCCACTCCTGCCAGAAACCCATCTCCACATGTTTCACCGTATCAATGCGGAACCCGTCGAACCCGACCGTCCCGATCCAATAGTTGTAAATCGCCGCCATGTTCGATCGGACATAAGGTGACTCAGTACGAAAATCATCCAGGCCACTCAACTCACCAAGTTCGACCGGCTCCGGGTTGTTGTAATTTGGAATGCCGCCATTGTTATGAAATAGATTAGTCAGACTCGGATTAAGCGCGTTTGTATTAAACGGCGCCGCAAACTGCTTCGAGCCATTGCGGTAACGCAGGTTGTAACCATCCGGCGGAGCTTTATAGGTGGAGTATCCCGCATCAGTGCTGTAAATCAAATCGCCACCGTGATTCACGACGATGTCATTAATGACGAGAATTCCACGCGCATGCGCGGCCTGGATCATATGCTGCAAATCCGCCAGCGTTCCCCAGTGCGGAGCCACCCGGTAAAAGTCGCTGCCCGCGTAACCATGGAACTGCCCGCTCGCATTTTGGACAATCGGAGAAATCCAAATCGCCGTTGCGCCCAGCGCTTTGATATAGTCCAGTTTTTGTTCGATGCCTTTAAAATCACCGCCGTGAACAGTCGAACCACTGCTGCTACCAGGGTTGTAATTCCCTTCGGCGTTATTGTTGCTGGCATCGCCATCAAAAAAGCGGTCAGTGACGATTTGATAAATGTTCTGTGCCTGCCAGAAGCCATTCGAAACGGTCTGGGCATTCGAGTCTGTTATTAAAAGGCAAAACGCGGCGGTTGAGCAGGTGAACAGGCAAAGGCGCGTCAAGCCGGAGGCGTATTTTGAAAATGGCATGAAGAATCCGCGCTCAGGTTGGATTTGATTGTTATGGCAGGCTGCTCGTCCGTGCCTGGAGCCACAATAAATCGGTATTTGGACTCGCAGTTGCACTCCCGGAAACATACTGGACCTTGGTCACAGGACGATCCCGGATACTGGCGTCTGTCCACTTTTTGATTTCAGCATGGCCATCGGCAAATGAGAGCGCCCCGCTTCCGCCATGATAACTTGCGGGCAAGTCGGACCAGACTGTGGTTGAGCTCATGTTCACCCGAAAAAAACCGTCGTTCAAGGAATCCCCATGTTCATCAATGAACACCCAGGCCATCGCCGGGCTGGGATTGATGATTTGTGATTGTTTGAGAAAGAGCGCGTAATTGTTGTTTCCCCCATATTGATTGATGACATCCTGCTGGCTCGCTCCCACCACGACACCACCCATTTGGCCGTTCATTGAAATGCTTCGAACGCGGACGCCTTTCGCAGCGGACACCTTATCTCCTGGACATTTGTAGATGCCTATGGCGCGGCCGCAATAGGGCCCAAGCAGGGAATCGGTGAGGTTTGCTGTGTTGTAATTATCCGGGTTGGCGGGAACAGGTGGAGCATCCCAACTTAATTTGCCGGCAACCCAACTGGGCTGACCAGCGGCACTGGTGGCGGCGTTAGGCGCAAGCTTACCGTCAGAGTCATCCGCATACATGATCCAGGCGACCGTCAATTGCTTCTGATTATTGACGCAGGAAATGCGCTCCGCTTTCAATTTGGCTTTGCTCAATGCCGGCAGGAGCAGCCCTGCCAAAATAGCGATGATGGCAATGACCACCAGCAATTCGATCAGGGTAAAGCCTCGGGCAGTCCGGGATTTCCCAGCCTCGAAAGAATGGGCTGACGGAGTCGTGGACTGTGAGGGCATGAAATTACTTTGCATTTTTGTTAAGACGCACATTTAACGGCACACATTCGCTGGTTTCCGGTTTGTTGGCTTCCTCTGAGTCTAAATTTCAATCGACCACATTTGCAACTGCATGAATGTGCAGGTTGACCTTTTTCGCAACGCCGGATTTAATGTTCCCAAGCCCTGAAACTCTGACATGAAACTACTCAAATCGTCCCTATCCCGACTCCTTGCCCTCCTTGCGTTGGTGCTCACGCTGGCCGAAACTGCTCCAGCCCAGACCAATGCCTACGATGATGCTTATCATTACCCGTACGCCAGCGCGACGTGGTATGCGGCCTTTAACACCCCGCCCGGCGTGAACTTCGGCTATGGATTTACCCCTTGGGTCGTGCTGACGAATAGCACGGCCTCACCTGCGACCGGCGGTCGCGGCTTTACTACCACATTCAATGGAACTCCTTTGCCTGCAATTTCTTCGCCGACCAATTATTCCAATCTGGATCCGAATCTTGGTCCGGTCGGCAGCCCTCCTGGGAATAATAACTCCGCCCATGTCTGGGGGCTCTTTGCCAATGGTAATGGGATCAACACGACCGTGGCCTATCGCGGTTTCAGCAATTCGCTGGATACTACCGTCGCCTTCAAGCTCGATTTTGCATCCCAAAACATCGGTTCGAGTTCCAGTAAATTTGCCGGGTTCTTTTTGCGTAACGGGAACGCGACTAATTCCACCAGCGATTACGCTACCGGTCTTCGCTTTGCCTTTTATTATGTTGGAGGAGGCAGCAATTCCTTCGTTTTTTGGGATGGCAATGGCGTGCAGTACATCGGGATTCCATTCACTACCAGCGCGCTGAGCTGCGAGTTCACGCCAAAAGCCGGGGATACCTATAGGTTTGTGGTTAAAAATGTGACCAGCGGTGCTATTCTTGCCATCCTGGACAACCAGCCACAGGCCGGCTCTGGGACGGTCGATAGCGTCGCGTTGATTGCCAATCAAACCGATGCCAACCAGTATTTCAACCGGATGCAAATCGTCTCCACTTCCCTCACACCACCGACAATTCTTAACATTTCACCGACCAATGGTTCCATTTTCGTTGATCCGCTTGCCAACAACGTATCTTTCGAAGTCGATTCCATCGCTTCCACTGTTCGCGGCAGCAGCATCACCTTCAAACTCAATGGCGTCACGCAGACCGGTCTCACTTTCAATACGACGGGAACAACGAATCAACTGTTTGTCACCAATACCACTGCCCTCGTTGCAAATACATTTTACAATGCCTCAATTGTCGCTACGGACGCAAATGGCAACACTGCAACCAACAATTTTACGTTCAACACTTTTTCACCAACCAACCTTTCCATCGATGCCGAGGACTATAACCACAATGGCGGAGCGTTCTTCGCCAACCCTGTACCGAACGCTTATTTCGGCCTGCTCGGAAGCAATGGTGTTGATTACGCGGAGAACGATTTGACTGGAACCAACAATACTTCTGGTTACCGGACCGGTGACCTGCCGCAGACGCTCCTGGTTACGGGGGACCCGTATGATCACGCCGGATTTCTAGCCGCCGGCGCGATTGATTACGAGGTGGGTTTCACCGATGCCAATGAATGGCAAAATTATACCCGTAACCTGGAGAATACGAACTACACCGTTTATGCCCGTGCTGCCAGCGGAACCGGCGGCACCATCATGGTGGAACGCCTGGCCAATCCTACAGCGACCACGACCGATCAGCCAAATGCAGCCTTGGGGACGTGTATTATCCCCGTAACCGGCGGAAGCAAAATCTATAGTGGGCAGATGGTGCCGTTAACTGATTTCTTCGGCAATACAGTTCAGATTCATTTCGCCGGAACCAATACATTCCGTGAAACCGCCATTAATAACCGCGCTTACAATTTGAACTACCTGATGTTCGTGCCCAACACCAATACAGCCACTTTAAAACCATACCTGAGCGCAGGCTATCCTTTCCCAGGTGCCCCCGCCGTGGCCTTGGAGAGCAGTATCTCCTTCACGATCGCCAACCGCCAAACTGCGGTCAACCCCGCGACCGTCCAACTGTTCGTGAATTCAAATAACGTAACCAGCAGTATTAGCCTGAGCAATAATGCGGCGGGGACAGTAGTTACTTATGTTCCAACTTCCTTCCTGACTCCAAACACGAACTATACTCTAACAGCAATTTTCACCGACAATGGAGGAACACCCACTACGACGACCAACACGTGGAAGTTCACCACGGCTAATTCGACCTATATGGTACTTCCAGTTGCGGATGCGCAACCAATTGGCTCGGTGTCAACGCCGGGGTTTGCCTTGCGAATCAACAAGGTTGAAGATGCTGCACCTACCGTTGCTTCCATTGCCACTGCCGAGGCGCAATTGGCCGGGTTAAGAACGAATCTCGTCACGGGCCAACCTTATCCGAACCTCGCGAATGGTGGTCCGAATGCAGACGGAAACTATTCGGAAACCAACGCGATCAATTACGACATAACTGGACTTCCCACTGGGACGCCGGCCTTCCCCTATAAATCCGCGTTCCCATATGTTCCCGCAGGCAACCTGAACAACAACATTGCTGTGGAGGCTTTGATGTATTTGCAACTCACCAACGGCAATTATATCTTCGCAGTGCGTAGCGATGACTGCTTCAAGCTTACGGAAGGGCCTACCTTGACCAACCAGAACTTGACGCTCGGTTCATTCGATGGTGGCCGTGGCAATGGCACGCCGACCCTTACCTATGTGACCATTCTGACAAATGGACTCTACCCGGTGCGCTTGCTCTACTACCAGGCTGGTTCTGGCGGCAACGTGGAGTTCTATTCAATTAATAATGGCACACCGATTCTGATCAACGATTCGACCAACTCAATTGCCATCAAAGCGTTCCAGCTCACCGCTTCACCGGCCCTGCCCGTCACGATTCTGAACCCCGCGCACACCGGCGGCGTGACCACGTTCGGCTTTTTGACCCAAGCTGGTCACACACATTACGTCGAATATAAGAACGCCATCACGGACCCAACCTGGTCGCCGCTGTTGACAATAGCTGGAAACGGGTCCAGCACCAACGTGACGGACAACACCGCCAGTGGAGCCGCCCGGTTCTACCACGTTCGCAGCCAATAAACTTGGTCTCCACTGTGAGCCAGGAAAGCCGGACGTCGCTCCGGTTTTCCTGGATGCTAAGAAAAGTTTCACTGGCCCGGCGACATTAACAAACGACAAATACCCCAGGACGCTTCTACCGCATCCAATCGCCCTAAGCCCAAGCTGCTCTCATTGGGCCGTCCATCCGCCGTCGATGGTGATGCTCTGTCCCGTGACATTGCGCGCTAGCGGACTCATCAGATACTCAACTGCGGCGGCGACTTCCTCGCAGGTGATAAAGGCATGCTTCGGCATCGGCTGCAGCATGATGTGCCGGATGACTTCCTCCTCCGGGATTTGGCGGGTGCGGGCCTGATCCTGGATCTGCGCCTCGACCAGCGACGTACGGATGTAGGCCGGGCAGATGGTGTTGATGGTGATGTCCACGCCCGCCGTCTCGAGGGCAACGGCCTTGGCAAAGCCCAGCAAGGCATGCTTGGCGGCCACATACGCGGATTTGTACGGCGAGGCCACCAGGGAATGAATGGAGCCGATCTGAATGATGCGGCCAAATCCCTGGGCCCGCATGCCGGGCAGGACTGCACGGGTCATCAGAAAGGTGCCTTTCAACATAACATCGAGGAGCAAATCCCATTTGGCGGGCGGAAACTCTTCGACCTTGGCCACGTGTTGCAAACCGGCGTTGTTGATGAGGGTATCAATCTGTTGCTGGCCTCTGTTCTGCAAGAACCGCCGGATTTCCTCTTCGGAAGTCACGTCCATTGCAGTGGCCGCTGCCTTGCCGCCCGCCGCCTCGATCTGCGCAACGGTCTCCTGCGCGCCAGCAAGAATAATGTCGGTGGCCAGAATCGAATGCCCCTGTTGGGCCAGGCAGAGGCTCAGGCCGCGGCCCAATCCGCTGCCTGTGCCGGTGATAAGAATGTTGCGTTTGGGATTGTTCATAGGTGGGTAAGATATTGCTCGCGCAGCGCGCGACGCATCACCTTGTTCGTGGGGGTCCGAGGCAGCGCCTCCACAGGCACGAGGTCATGGATTTTGAAAAGCGGGTTCAAGTCGCGCTTGATGGCGTTCTGCATGGCGGCCATCAGCTCCGCTTTGCCCAAAGTCCGACCGGCGGAGCACACGGCATAGATGACCAACCGGCTCGGACCGCCCCCGGGTGAAACCGCAATGGCGGCCGCTTCCGTCACCTGCGGCACGGACTGCAACACCCGCTCGATTTCTGCTGCACTGATCTTGATTCCGCCCAGGTTCATTGTGTCATCCGCCCGGCCCAGGGCGCGCCAATAACCGCCGGACAGCGCCTCCATCTGGTCGCCATGACGGCGCAGCACTTCGCCATGCGGACCGTGCGGTGTTCCTGCAAAATAGACCTTGTGGTGGTCCTGGTTCAGCAGCGTGGTGGATAAGCCGATGGAGGGCGGCACGAGAAACAGCTCGCCTTGGTCGGCAGGCTTTCCCTGGTCATCGAGGATCACGAAATCCAGTCCCAGTGCGGGCGTGTTGAACGTGCCTGGCACACAAGGCCGCGTGACCGTTCCGGTGATGTAGGCGCCGCCGATTTCGGTGCCGCCGCAGTATTCGATGACCGGCCGCCCGCCCGCAAGTGACATTAACCACTGCATATCCCCAGGGTGAGAACACTCGCCGGTCGAGCTGAACAGCTTGATCGTGTGCCAGTCCACATCCTTCAGGCAGCCTGTATTCCTCCAGGTTCGAACCAGGCTGGGCACTACTCCGAGCATGGTCGCTTTGGCCTGCTGTACGAAACGGCCGAACTCAGCTCCGGTCGGCGCGCCGTAATACAGCCCCATCGTGGCCCGGTTGAGCAGACTGGCGAATACCAGCCATGGCCCCATCATCCAGCCCAGGTTCGTCGGCCAAACCAGCACGTCGCCCGGGTGGATGTCCTGATGAAAATGCGCGTCGGCGGCGCACTTGATCGGCGTGCTCTGTGTCCACGGCATGGCCTTGGGCTCGCCGGTTGTACCTGAGGAGAAGAGAATGGTGAGCGGGTCCGAGGGCTGCCGCACCTCCGCTTCGAACCGGTCCGCAGATTCCAGAAAATCGCGCCAGGTGCAATCGCCCGCGCGCAACGGCAAGCTCGCGCGCTCCCGGATGGGCAGAACAATGGCGGGGGGCGCTTCGGCGGCGATCACGTTGGCGTAAAGTGCCAGCGCTTTGCCGCCGCGCACCAGGACAGCCTGCGTGAAGACCCCAACCGCGCGTGCCAGGCGCAAACGGGTGGCGATTTCTTTGGGCTGGAAGCTGTCCGCAACACCGACGGCCACGCAGCCAGCCTGAATAATCCCCAGATAGATGGCCACGGCCTCAGCGGTCATCGGCATGATGATGGCCAGCGCGTCGCCGGGCTTAAAGCCGCGCCGCCTGAGATTCCCGGCCACGCGCTCGGTCAGCGCCTGGAGTTCGCCCACGCTCAAGCTGGCGAGTGGTCCGCCTTCGGCTTGATGAATGATGGCCGGCGAATCAGCGGGAGCGGCGAAGCAGCTCTCCACAATGTTGAGCCGCGCATCGACCAGCCAGTGCGGCTCCTCGACGCCTTTCGATAAATCCATCGTGCGACTGCAGGCGTTGCGGAAACGCAGGCCGAGCCGCTCGGTAGCCAGCGTCCAAAAGGCTTCGCGGTTCTGCGCCGACCAGGCGTGCAGCGCCTCGTAGGAATCCACTCCGGCGCGCTGCATCAGCCAGGCGATATTCGTGGTGCGGATAAAGTCCGGCGACGGCACCCACGCCGGTAGTGATTCCAACTTTTGGTCGGGCCAGCTATTCATGGCTCAGGTTTATGCATTATTCCCGGGATCATTCCTGGTGAGCTATTGGGTTCTTTGTCCTCTGCGGTAAAGGGCAAACGCACCCGCAGTTCCTGGCGAATCACTCCTGCTGCATAGCCGAGAACGCCTTCGGCATAAGGCGAGCAGTCCGGGTCAAGGTTGTACAAATTCAGAAATGCATGGATCAAATTGGGTTCCAGCCGGTAAATCACCTTGACTCCAGAGGCGTGGAGTTTCCGAGCATAAGCCTGCCCTTCATCCCGTAGCGGATCGCAGCCTGCTCCGATGAGGAGTGTCGGCGGCGTGCCGTGCAGATCTTTTGCTCGCAGTGGCGATGCGTCAGGAAGCGCCCAATCTGAAGCCCTCGGGAGGTAGAACTCTCGAAACCGCTCCACGGCTCTTCGAGTGAGTAGGTGCTCCTTTCCATATTGCTGATACGACTCGTAATGGGTCGAAGCGATGTCGGTGGACGGGTAAAACAAGACCTGCATCACTACCAACATGCCATCATTGGCTTGGGCTCGCCTTGTCGAAGCGATGGCCATGGTCCCGCCGGCGCTGTCACCGGCTACCACAATGCGAGTGGGATCTGCGCCAATCTCTTCGGCATGTCGTGAGACCCACCACAACACGCTATCCGCATCCTGCACCGCGGCTGGGAACGGGTTTTCCGGTGCCAGGCGATAATCCACCGAGAGCACCAGGGCCGGGATTTGGCGGGCCAGTTGCCGGGTCACCGAGTCGTAAATACTCGGACTGCCAAGCGTCCAGCCCCCGCCGTGGAAGAAAATCACCAGTGGCAACCTTCCACCTCGGGCCAGTTGCTTATCCCAGGGGACATAAAGGCGGACCGGGACCGGGTTTTCTTTGCCGGGCACCGTGAGATTGCCGACCCGTTCGACCGGAATAGGCCAGAGGCTGTTCCGGGCTCGCTGCTCCCGGACCGAGCGCAGAGCGGGGACGTTCTCTCTCGTCATGGCATCCAGATCGTTCCCAATCGTGTTGACCTGGTCCAATAATCGCTGGATTTCCTGGGCGGGTTGGAATGGACGCATAATAGACTCCTCAAGCAGGCCCTTTAGCCAGTTCACTCAATTTATGCTGGTTTCAAGTTCACGTAGAAGATGATGCCTTTCACATCAGTTGGCTGGCTCCTGGAGGACTTTGCGCGGTATCAAACTGAATGAACCGCCGGCGAACTTGAGGGCATCCACATAGGCCTGCGCCCGGAACGGATTGGCGCCTTGTGCATTGAGAATCCGGGCCACCTCCTCCAGCTTTCGTCCCGTCTGTTCGTTTGATTTCATATTCGGCACCTCTTCCCTAATCCTCTCTAATCAAACTTGGCCCAATTTCGCTGAAATGCATCCTGAAATCATCTCTGGCGCTCAGGCTTTGTCTTTCGAGGATATCCTAGTCCATCGATGCCTACGCGTATCTCATAGACGTACTGACCCGCCTGCGCAAAATGACCAAACATCAAATCCCCTCAATCACCTCGGCGTTTGGGCGCGGGCAGAAAGCGTGCTCCGTAATGGAAAAAGTAAACTGGATGATTGGCTCGCCATGAGGGAACATGGTCGAGAAGATCGGTCGCTAGGAAGGGATTCCTCTCGGATTCCGAACGAATAGCACGGTTGGCCTGAAAACGCGATTCAGAATTTTAACATGATTCGGTGTGATCTTCGGTCGTTTCCTTCAGATCACTGCTCACGCGGCTCTCCTCGATGCCAAATGCGTTGGGAGTCCTTGTAAACCTCCCGGACACGGTGAAAAGGGATGCGGTGGATTTGCCCCTCGGCATCGGTGAGTTGAAAGGTTTGTGGGCTTTCGGGCGGAAAGCCCACCTCTTTCAGTGGGACCAAAATGATGCGGTCTTCAGCTCGATCGTAGTATCCCAACTGAAAGTTCCCTTTGGCAAACTCCGGATCCCACCGGATCCGATTGAGCAATTCGTGAATGGGAATCATTGGAAGTTTATGCCCACTGCCGCCTCAGAAACCGCTCATCTGCCTCAAGTTCATGCTTCAGAAGGTATTTCCGTTCGTCAGCGGCCCGCAGGTTGAAATAATCGACCCGTGGCCACTCAGGCTTGCTTTTGACTTGGCACCATTGATCGAGGACTTCGCCCACCTCGAACGTCCGTTCTTCCCAAGTGAATGGGCGCGGTGTCTCATCTTCCTTGGCTCCGGCGTAGCATTCGACTTGGATCGGGATGAGCCTCATCTTTTACAGGATCATAACTTCTGTCCTAGCTTTTACCAAATCCGCTCGGGTGCGAACAGCGGTTAACCTTGTTGGATCTGCCGGAGGCGGAGGGGACTCGTCCCGGACGACCGGCGCGTGGAATGAAACTTGTTCGTGGGATCGCCAAACTGCGAACAGATGAGTGACTAACATCTGGTCTCGCCTATAAAGTTCGAAATCAATTCGGTTTCCCATCAGAAAAAGCGAAAAACGATGAGAAAGAGACCGGGTGGTGAAGCAAGATGGACTTCCTAACGGGTTAGGCCGAGTGCCCATTGAGTGACGCCGAGTGACGTTTTTACTGGTGGGAATGGGTGGGAATGAGCTACAATGAATTTATACAAAAAATCAACTCAAACGCACGAAGGGGCTGTAAACACAGGGTTTTGAAGGTGGTGGTAGGAACTGGATTCGAACCAGTGAAGGCGTAAGCCAGCAGATTTACAGTCTGCCCCCGTTGGCCACTTGGGTATCCTACCAACCGCGGTTTCCGCGCGTTTCAAACGCGGGTTGCAAATTAAGCCTATTCCACCCGCACTTGTCAACTCGCTCTCTATATCTTACGGTGTTTTAATGTTCGATACCATCAGCAATAAGCTGCAAAATGCGTTTAAGAATCTGCGTGGCCTAGGCAAGATTTCCGAGTCCAACGTCAGCGATTCCTTGCGCGAAGTCCGTCTGGCATTGCTTGAAGCAGACGTTAATTTCAAGGTCGCGCGCGATTTTATCGAACGGGTAAAGACCAAGTCTCTCGGCCAGGAAGTCATCGAAAGCGTCCATCCTGGCCAGCAGATCATCAAAATTATCCATGATGAACTGGTTGAATTGCTGGGTTCTACGAACGCCGGCCTCAATCTGAGCGGCAATCCGGCCTCCATTATGATGGTCGGCCTTCATGGCTCAGGTAAAACGACTTCCAGCGCGAAATTGGCCAAACTCCTCACCAAACAGGGTCGTCAACCGGTGCTCGTGGCTGCCGACGTCTATCGTCCCGCCGCCATGGACCAGTTGGAAACCCTCGGCAAACAGCTCGGCATCCCGGTTTTTCTAAAAAAGGGTGAAACAGACGTGCTGGCCATCGCCCGTGAAGCTTTCGATTTCGCCCGCGCCAATAACCGGAACACCCTTATTTTTGATACCGCCGGTCGCCTACAGATCGATGAACCGCTCGTCCAGGAACTGGTGCGCCTGCGCGATCTGGTTAAACCCCAGGAAATTTTGCTCGTTCTTGATGCCGCCACAGGTCAGGAAGCCGTCAACGTCGCCACACATTTCGATCAAGCCCTGAACATTACCGGTTCCATTCTTACAAAATTGGACGGCGATGCCCGCGGCGGCGCCGCTCTCAGCATGAAAGCAGTTACCGGCAAGCCCATCAAACTCGCTGGTACTGGTGAAAAACTCGAAGACTTCGAGCCTTTCCATCCCGAACGCATGGCTTCACGTATTCTGGGCATGGGTGACGTTGTCAGCCTGGTGGAACGCGCCGCTGAAGCGGTGGATGAAGAGGAAGCCAAGCGTCTCGAAGAAAAGATGCGCAAGGGCGAATTCAACCTCGAGGATTTTCTCGATCAATTGCGTCAGATGAAAAAACTCGGCTCACTCGAAAGCATCGTTGGTCTGCTCCCCGGCGGCTCCGACATGCTCAAAGGCGCCGACCTCAATAAATCCGAAAAAGAATTCAAACGCATGGAAGGCATGATTTGCGCCATGACTTTCAAAGAACGCCGTCAACCGGTCATTCTCAATGCCAGCCGCCGCATCCGCATCGCCAAAGGCAGCGGCGTCACCGTCACCGAGCTGAATAACATGCTCAATCGCTTCAATCAAATGCAGCAAATGATGAAGAAGATGGGCAAGCTTCAGAAAATGATGATGAAAAAAGGTGGCATGCCCGGAATGCCTGGAATGTTCCGCAAGTAATCACGACGACAGCGGTCCGCCCACGTTGATTCCGTGCTTCAAGCAATAAGCGCCGTTGTCCACGTACTTGTCAGCCCAATGCTTTAACTCCGCCCGTTCACCTGGTGTCAGCGCTCGCACGATCTTCGCTGGCGCTCCCAGCACCAACGAACCCGCGGGAATTTTCATGCCACCGGTCACCAGCGCCTTCGCACCGATTAAACATTGATCTCCCACTTCCACTCCGTCCAATACCACCGCGCCCATCCCGATCAACACCTCATTCCCAATCGTGCACGCGTGCACAATCGCCGAGTGCCCCACCGTCACATAATCCCCCAGCACACACGCAAAATCATCCGCCAAGTGCACTACTGCGTTGTCCTGCACATTTGTTCCTTTGCCGATTACAATGCGATTGATATCTCCGCGCAACACCGCGTTATACCACACGCTCGAATTATCCCCGAGCATTACATCCCCGAGCACCACCGCACTCTTCGCGATGTATACATCCCGCCCGAGCTTCGGCTTCGCCCGCAAAAAAGTATCCAGCTGCTTATCTAGATTTCCCATACCATGGTTAAAACAGGATTATTGTTCCATGAAAACAAAAAACCCGCCAGGGTGCATCCCAACGGGTCACTTGTCTCCAACCCCTCTGTTCGGTTCCTCCGAAATCTTTACCAACGACGATAGCCCGGCCTGTAGTAACCCCCATGATACCTCGGGCCGTAGCCATAATATCCGCCATACACCACCGGCGCAGGTCGCACATAAACCACCGGCTGCGGAGCATACACCACTGGAGCCGGCTGATAAACCACCACCGATGCTGGCGCAACATATGTCGGCACCGGCGCCACATAATAATTCGGCGCGTAATAACCCGAATGACAATCCACCTCGTGCGCAATAACCGCCCCCGCCACCACCCCGCCCAATATCGCTCCGCCAACTCCACAACCCCCATGTGCTTCGGCCTTCTGCACCTGACTTCCCGCCAGCGCCAAAACTGTGAGTGCGATAAAAATCTTTTTCATCATTCTGCCTTCTGCGTTTACGTTTTATTCGTAACAGAGGGTATGACGGACACCATTGCCTTTTATTCAGACCTGACATATCTTCCCACTTAGCAGAAACTTATGTCGAAAACGCCTGTTCGACCCCATCGCCCACCGCGCCAAAAACGCGAGTTGCCCAAGTCTTTCAAAGACCTCACACCATCCAACGCTTTCAATCCGCGCACCTTCTTCCACGAGATGGTCCTGAAAGCCTTCCTCACGCCCCGTCACGGTGCGCACAAAAAACCCGAATTTCCCCGGCTCAAAGAGGGCCAGGTCGCGCTCACCTGGATTGGCCACGCCTCGTTCCTCGTCCAATTCACCGACCTCAACGTCCTCGTCGACCCCAACTTCGCCAACTGGCTTTTCCTCCTCAAACGCATCAAACGCTCCGGCCTCAAGATCGAAGACCTGCCCCCCATCGATCTCGTCCTGCTCACCCACGCCCACTTTGACCACTTTCACAAACCCAGCCTCCGCAAACTCCCGCATCCAAAAATCGGCGTCATGCCCTGGGGCATGGGCGACCTCGCGCGCAACCTCGGTTTCGAACGCATCGTCGAACTCGATTGGTGGGAAAGCTTCTCCCACGGCGATTGGAAAGTCACCCTCACACCCTGCAAACACTGGGGCGCCCGCACGCTGCGCGATGACCACCGCGGCTACGGCGGCTTCATGCTCGAACATCAGGGCCGCAAAATTTATCACGCCGGCGACAGCGCCTACTTCGAAGGCTTCAAGGACATCGGCCAACACCTCTCCCCCGAAATCGCCCTGCTCCCCATCGGCGCTTATCGCCCCGAGAATCTTAAAAACGTCCACATGGGCCCCGACGACGCCATGAAAGTCTTCCACGACATCAAAGCCCAATACTTCGTCCCCATGCACTACGGCACCTTCAGACTCTCCTTCGAAGACATGGACGAACCGCCCCGCTGGCTCCGCGAAATCGCCGAAGAAAAAGGCATCAGCCACTGCATCCGCATCCTCGAAGAAGGCACCCCCGAAGTTTTCTAAACAGCCAACAACACTCGACCGACGACGAACCACAGCGCAAATCCCATCCTCGCAACCCGGATTTGTAGTTTCGTTTTTCATTCGACACTCGAAATTCGTCATTCGAAATTAAAAAGATGTCCCGTTAACTCACGTTAGCTCCCGATAACTCCCGTTAACTCACGGTTTGCTGTTCCCATTCGAAATTTTCCATGCCGACCGATACCGACCGAACTGCCAGCCAAGTAGCGCAGGCTTGCAGCCTGCTGTATCGCCGATTTGCAATCGGCCACGCGCCCGGAGCAATCCAATCCGCCAAAACGCTTCCGCTTCGATTTCAACTCCGTAAACTTAATCCTCCTTGTTTTCATTCTGACTCCTGTCAAAAAAAATTACCTGCCATTTGACGTTAGAGCTCTCTCGGTTTGATTTGATAATTTGAAACTCGAAATTCGCCATTCGAAATTTTCCACGCCGACCGAACTGCCAGCCAAGTAGCGCAGGCTTACAGCCTGCTGTATCGCCGATTTGCAATCGGCCATGCGCCCGGAGCAATCCAATCCGCCAAAACGCTTCCGCTTCGATTTTAACTCCGTAAACTTAATCCTCCTTGTTTTCATTCTGACTCCTGTCAAAAAAATTTACCCGCTATTTGACGTTAGAGCTCTCTCGGTTTGATTTGATAATTTGAAAATCTGACAATTTGAAACTCGAAATTCGCCATTCGAAATTTTCCACGCCGACCGAACTGCCAGCCAAGTAGCGCAGGCTTGCAGCCTGCTGTATCGCCGATTTGCAATCGGCCATGCGCACGGAGCAATCCAATCCGCCAAAACGCTTCCGCTTCGATTTCAACTCCGCAAACTTGATCCTCCTTGTTTTCATTCTGACTCCTGTCAAAAAATTTACCCGCTATTTGACGTTAGAGCTCTCTCGGTTTGATTTGATAATTTGAAAATCTGACAATTTGAAACTCGAAATTCGCCATTCGAAATTTTCCACGCCGACCGAACTCCGAACCCTGAACTTGGAAGTTCAAAGTTCGATGCTGCGTGTTGGATGTTCTGCCATGCCTTTGTACTCCTTGCGCTCTCTGCGGTTACTCGCCTTGCGCCCCAGGCAGTGTTTACAGGCACTCTCGTTCTGTAACAACGGTCTCGTTTCCGGTAATTGAACTGGATATGATGTCCGCATGAGCAGTCAGGTTTCTTCCAACGAAGGCCCGCGAACTTTTCCGAACACACGATGGTCGGTGGTGCTGGCGGCCAGACAGCCGCAGTCACCCGAATCAGCAGCGGCCTTGGAAGCTATCTGCCGCGCTTATTGGTATCCGCTCTATGCGTACGTTCGTCGTTCTGGCCAATCCCCGCCCGATGCCCAGGACCTCACGCAGGAATTTTTTTGCCGCCTCCTCGAAAAACGCTGGCTCGATGCCGCCGACCGTGAGAAAGGCAAGTTGCGGTCGTTCCTCGTGGTCGCGTTGAAGCATTTCCTGAGCAAGGAATGGCGGCGTGCCTCGGCGCACCGTCGTGGCGGCGGCCGGGCACACGCGCTATTTGACACGGCCTTCGCCGAAAGCCGATATGCCACCGACAGCCATTCACTCGCACCGGACGAAACCTTCGATCAACAATGGGCACTCACCTTGCTTGATTTGACGGTAAACCGGTTGCGGGACGAATTCTCGGTGGCGGAGAAACCCGGAGATTTTGAGATCCTCAAGAGTTGCCTCATGGCCGATCGTGGTTCGATTGACTACGCTGCCGCGGCGAAACAGCTTGGCGTGAAGGAAGGAGCGGCGCGCGTGGCAGCACATCGGCTGCGGAAGCGCTTTCGCGAAATTTACCGCGAGGAGATCTCGCAGACACTGGCCGATGGCTCCAATCTGGATTCGGAATTGCGGCACCTGGCGGCTGCCCTGGCCCGACAATAAAAATGAACCGGCACGTGTAACAAACCTCACCTAACCGGTAAGTATCGGGTATGAGTAACGAACCATCTCAAAAATGTCCACAGTGCGGCGCGCCGATCAAAGAGAGCGCACCCGCCGGGCTTTGCCCGAATTGCCTCATGGCACTAAACCTGAAAACGGAAACCGTTTTCACCGGTGACACCCCCGCCGCGCAACCCCCGTTGCCGCCCGAACAAATCGCCCCGCACTTTCCGCAACTTGAAATTTTCGAATGTCTCGGACGCGGCGGCATGGGTGTCGTGTACCGGGCGCGGCAGAAAACTCTGAATCGCCTCGTCGCCCTCAAGCTCCTTGCGCCGGAGCGCGTGGGGGATCCTAAATTTGCTGAACGTTTCGCCCGCGAGGCGCAGGCGCTCGCCGCCTTGAACCATCCGAATATCGTCACCATTTACGACTTCGGGCAGGCGGGCGGATTTTATTATCTGCTGATGGAATTTGTGGACGGAGCGAACCTGCGCTGGCTCCTGCGCGAGCGCAAGTTCACGCCGGAGGAGGCGCTGGCCATCGTGCCGCCCCTGTGTGACGCGCTGCAATTCGCCCATGACCGCGGCATCGTGCATCGCGACATCAAACCCGAGAACCTGCTCCTCGACAAAGCCGGCCGCGTGAAAATCGCCGACTTCGGCATCGCCAAAATGCTGGGCGTGGGCGGCGACGCCGCTGCCGTCGGAGCCGCCCCGCGCGGGAATGCCACCCAAACCGCCGTCGGCACGCCTGGCTACAGCGCGCCGGAACAACTGGCCTCACCGCAACGGGTGGACAACCGCGCCGACATCTATTCGCTCGGAGTGGTCTTTTATGAACTGCTCACCGGTGAGCTGCCTGGCAAACCGATCGAACCGCCGTCGAGGAAAGTTCACATTGACGCGCGCCTCGATGAAGTGGTGCTGCGCGCGTTGGAAAAGGAACCCGAACGCCGCTATCAGCACGCCAGTCAGGTCAAGACCGACGTGGAAACGATTGCCGGCACGCCTCCGGGCGCAGGGCCGGCATCGGCTTCACCTTCGTTGCCAGTTCAGGCCGCCAAACCGCCCGACTCAATCAAAGTCTTTGCAGTGTTGAACATTATTCTGGGTGTCATGGGTGTATTGTGTTGCAGCCCCTACATGCTGTTCCTGATCCCATTCGGGGCCAAAGCCTACGGCGGCCAGCCGCTCATGATGTTCACCCTTTACGTCTGCGCCATCGTTGTATTGCCGGCAGCGTGCGTGACACTGGCCAGCGGCATTGGACTGTGGTATCGCAAGTCCTGGGCAAGGAAATTAGCCGTTTGGAAGAGCGTATTCTCCATCCTCTTCCTGCTGTTTCTCGAGCCCATCGTGTTTCTTTCCATACTCACAAACACAGTAATGCCAGCAGCTCAAAAGAAGCTTTCCCTGGTCGGAAACATACCGGGCATCTTTGTCAGCCTGGCTTACTGGGGTTTGCTCATCTTCTTCCTGACCCAAAAACCGGTCAAGCGAGCCGTGGGCGAGAGCTATTAATTATTCCGTATCCGCCTGTATACCGAATGTCGAAAGAAATTTCCGAATGGCAGGAGGGATTTTGATTTGAGGCAAGGTCGACAACACTGCATCAAATCAAAAGCACCCTGCTCTCGGGAGCTAACGACTTTTCTCATCTCCGAAGCCATGGCTTTTTCTCTTTCCACTTTCATCAGGCTTCCTTGCTTCCTTCAATTTCCGTTCTTTGCCCATTTCGGAAATTAATTTTGGTATTCGGTATAGGCCACGCTTTGACAAACAGGTTGTGAAGGTTTACAGGTCGTTTACGGGTCGGTCCAAAGTAATTATACTCCTCGGCGTTTCCTGGAACTCAGAAGACGGTGCGCCAGAGCGGGGATGGCCGAATCGGAAAGCACCCAACATCGAACGCGGAACATCCACATGGGGAGAAAACGGAGATTTGTCAGGAGGCTTCGGTTCTGCGTAACTCTGCGTGTTCTGCGGGCAAAAGTCTCAGGTCTTTGTCCCCACTATCCGCCATCCTCCATCCACTATCCTCCATCCTCGCATTAATTCCGTGGCCGCATGCTAATGCTGCGCCGCACCAACCCCTCCCGCAGGCTGCACCTCCGGCGACATCACGGTAAACTGTCTCCCACTAAACGTTCGTGAATTACGCTCTACCGAATTTGTACCCGTCACATGCGCCACCACATCCCGCGCCGCATCTTTGATCACCACCCGCTCGATGCATACAAACGTCAATCGCCACGGCGCATTCGTCACCGGTGCTGCTCCCATGAACGTGAACCCCTCACCGCCGTGCAATTCCTCCTTCATCCCCGTCCATTGATTCCGTGCCGCGCGCGCAAATGGATTCTTCACCTTCAACTCCGTCCAGACATTGCTCTCCAGCTTCTCGATCTTCGGC
>NZ_ABOX02000048.1 GCF_000172555.1 Pedosphaera parvula Ellin514 | reverse complement strand
GTAGATTAAAGCTGCATACAAGGAAGGAATATTCATATGGTTCTAAATAACTTCAAAAATATCGGGAGCTGCTGCGTACTGGCTGCGGGGTTGTTGTTGAGTGGATGGGGAACGACGGTGAAGGCGCAACTATTTACTTTTACAACGCCGACCACAGGCGCGACGGGGGCGGGAAATTCCAAGGATGGGACAAATACAGCAGCACATTTTTATTCTCCCCAAAGTGTGGCTTGCGATGCCAGCGGAAATGTGTACGTGGCGGACTACAATGGACGGGTCATTCGGAAGGTGGAGGTCATTGGCAAGGATTGGGTAGTAACGACAATCGCTGGAACAAACCAAGCCTATGGAACCAAGGATGGAACGAATGCCGAGGCGAGATTTACCGGCCCGACTGGATTGGCCGTGGATGCAAGTGGGAACGTATTTGTGGCAGAAGGGTATGCCAACACGATCCGCAAGTTGTCTCCCATTGGTACAAACTGGATTGTGACGACGATCGCAGGGTTGGCGGGATCCAGTGGTAGCGCTGATGGAACGAACAGTGATGCCCGGTTTTACTTGCCATATGGCAACATGGCTTGCGATACGAATGGGAATCTCTTTGTAACGGATGGGTACGACACCATTCGCCAGTTGAGGCCGGATGGGACAAACTGGGTGGTCACCACGATAGCGGGGGCGGCCGGAATCCACGGCTTTAAAGATGGGACCAATAATGACGCTCTTTTTTACTCTCCAATAGGACTGGCATTGGACAGTGCAGGAAATATGTACGTAGCGGATACGGGGAACAACGCCATCAGAAAGTTAACATTGGAGGGAACGAATTGGGTGGTGACAACCATTGCAGGCTCGACCAATCAGCAAAATGGGAGTCTGGACGGTACAAACAACCAGGCTTTGTTCACGTGGCCCGAAAGCCCGGCGGTGGATAGTGCAGGTAATGTTTATGTCGCCGATTCGTACAACTATACGATTCGGAAAGTGACTGTGGTGGGGACAGATTATGTCGTAAGCACCGTAGGTGGTCGGGCCGGATTTAGTTACCCTTTAGATGGGGTTTCAACCAAAGCAGCATTTGTAAATCCTGTCTCGGTAGCTCTTGATAAGAATGGTAATCTTTACGTTGCGGATCACTCGTATAATACCGTTCGTTGCGGTTGGGTGGAGTCGATGGCATCGCCGACCTTGCAGATAAGCTCTTTGCCGAACAAGGCAGTGTTGAAATGGGAGCCGTGGGCGCCGCGTTATGTGGTGGAGACGAATAGTTCCTTGTTGCCGGGGTCAGCGTGGGGTGTGTTGACGAATGCACCGGGGATTTTGGGCAATCAGTTTGCAGTGACGAATAGTGTGAATGGTGCGCCGGTGTTTTATCGGTTGCATGCGCCGTGATGAGCGGAAGTTGGTGGCATGGGGCCATGGGTTTCGCGAGAGGTGGTGTTGTTACAAAGGCACCGCCTGAAGGCGGGACTCCGAGCCAGGAGGACGCATCATTGGCTCGATCGGTTCCGCTTCGGCGCAGTTACGGTGTTATCAATCGCTGGCCGAAGCGGGATTGTTTTGGGCGTCAGTTACCCAGCCCGATGGGCGTGGGCTAAGATAAAGCCGGTCCTTTGGACCTCCTGGGTAGTCGCGCCAGGGAGAACGGAGAGGTGCGCCAACCCTGGGCTGATACGCTTCGGGGCTTTCAGGGCGAGGAAAGAGGAGGAAGTAAGGGAATTCCAAACAACACGACCATCGATTAGCGTCGGTTGATGCCCAGGGCGGCGATCCGTGAGGTGAGTGTCGTGGGGCGGAGGCCGAGCAAGGCGGCGGCGCCGTCGGGGCCGTAGATTTTTCCGCCGCTCTTTTTTAACGCGGCTTCGATGGCTGGGCGTTGGGATTGGAGCCATTCCTTTTGGGTTGAGGGGACAGCGAGGGTTTCATGGGGCGCGGGGGAAATGGCGGATTCGTTTAGCTGGAAATGCAATGTGCCGCCCCGGGACAAGATGACGGCGCGTTCAATGACGTTTTGGAGTTCTCGAATATTTCCGGGCCAGGAATAGTTCGTCAGAGTTTGCAGGTCGGAAGCAGTCAAGGGCGGCGTGGGAAAATTCATTCTCGCGGCGGCGAGTTTTAGAAAGTGAGTGGCAAGGATCGGGATGTCCTCACGTCGTTCGCGGAGAGGCGGCAGGTCCAGAGGAAAAACGCTGAGGCGGAAGAATAGATCCTGGCGGAAGTGTCCGGCAAGAATCTGTTCCTTCAAATTTCGATTGGTGGCGGCGATGATTCGAACGTTCACCTTGCGGGTGCGGTCTTCACCCAGTCGCTCGAATTCTCCCTCTTGAAGCACGCGCAGCAATTTGCCCTGGAGGGCGAGGGGAATTTCGCCGACTTCATCCAGAAAGAGCGTTCCGCCATCGGCCAACTCGAAGCGTCCGGCGCGATCGCGAACTGCGCCAGTGAAGGCGCCTTTGACGTGGCCGAAGAATTCGCTCTCGAACAATTCATGCGGCACAGAGGCGCAATTTACTTTTACCAGGGTGTGAGTGTTGCGTTTGCTGCGTTCGTGGATGGCGCGGGCGGCCAGTTCCTTGCCGGTCCCGGATTCACCGGTGATTAAAACGTTGGTATCGGTGGGAGCGACCAATTCGATTTGTTGGAAAATGTTTTGGAGCGCGGGACTTAGGCCGACGAAGCCGCCGAAATTTTGCGTTACCTCGCTGCGCAGGTATTCGTTTTCCAGTTCAAGCCGTTCGCGCAGGCGTTCGATTTCCTCGAAGGCGCGGGCGTTGGCGATGGAAACGGCGGCTTGATCGGCGAAGAGTCTGAGCCATTGGAACTGCTGTTGGGAAACCGATTGTCGGCTGAAGATGCCCATGACACCGAGAATTTCTCCTTTAAACACGAGCGGGTGTCCGGCGAAGCCTTTGATCCCTTCCCGCGCGACCCAGTCGGGATGGGCGGTCCAATGGGAATTGGCGACTTCCTGTTCGTCGAGACGCAGGGATTCGCCGCGTTCGGCGATGTGGCCAATCTTGCGTGCACCGACAGGGATGCGGGCGAACTCGCCGTGGAGGTTATTCCAAAGTTGGCCGTCGTTGATCGACCGACCTGCGCTGGCGGCGAGTTGGAGAAAGGTTGATTTCGATGCGGGCTTGTTCTGCGTGGTGACTGGAGGTTTTTCGAGGAGCCAGATTCTGGCAAGGGCGAAGCCGGCTTTCTCTGTCAGACCTGTTACGACGAGGGGGAGAACGGCATCCATGTGGCGTGCCTGACCGACGGCCAAGGAAATGGAAAGCAGCGATTCGAGGTCGACGTTCATGGAAGCAGAATAACGTAGAGCCGTTGGAGTAACAACGTTTCGTCGTTGTTACACGATTTTAAAATGGCTGAGTCATGTGTAAGGTATTGAAAATCAGTGCCGTACTGAATAAAATCGTGATGGCATGGATGCTGCGGTTAAGGGAAATATGGATAAAAACACTCAACTTGCTTCAAATCTTCAGAGCATTGTTATTTGGGGTAGCGCACTGGGCGGGGCGGTCCTGGCGGCGACCTTGCAAGCTTACAGGTTGCCCAGTTCGTTCGAGTTTTCCGGGTACACAATGGCGGCGTCGGCGGTGGGAGGAGTGGTGTTTTGGGCTTATTGGAAATTGTTTTTCGTAAAGCGCCAGTTTCGCGGGTTCAAGTTGCTCCAGTTCCTATTCACGGTGGTCTTAATCGGGGCGGGGCTGGCTGGTGTGCTTTATCCGTTAAGGTTTGTGAGTCGGGAGCAGTTGCCGCAGTTGTTTATAGGGTTGAGCACGGCAGTTTTTGCGCTGTCGGGAGTGGGATTGTTGTTGCGAGGGTGCAAACTGATGTTTGAGGAGGACGAGCGGAATAATGCGGTGGGAAGTGTGGGTGAAACGGATTAAACCCGGAAGTTAGGAGATTGCGCTGTCCTGTTCCGCTTCGGATTGCGGGAGTTGAAAAGCCAGCATCGTGGGCCGAAGCGGGTTCTTTTTTTGGGCAGGTTTCCAGCCCGTTGGGCTTCGCTAAGATAAGGTTGGCCCGTTGGGCCTTGGGGAGAGGCGAACCAGCATGCTTTCGGGGGAAAGGATTTATGTTTGCCTCCAATGGCTGTTTGAGCTTCGGCTTGCCGGTCTTGTGCGCGATAGGGGTGCGCAAGAGCTTTAGTCCGTTTCATGGTTGCGAGAGGGTAATCGTTTTGAAAATATGACAAAATCATATTGACAAAGTATTATATTTAATATACTAAGAACGAGAATACACGCTTAAAATATAATTTATGCACAAGAGATTCCTTTACACGACCTTGATTCGAGATGTAACTGTGAAATACTTCGATTCGTGTCTTGAAAATCGCTGCGAGACGGACGAAGTAACTATCAACTCGGGACTTGAGGGCTTTTCGAGCGGTGCTGAGTGGTCAAATTTTCATACATCTATAGGGGGTTCGGAAGGTATCGGTAGGTATCGGTAGGTATCGGTAGGTTGAAATTTTTACTTTGGAGAGATGATGCGGGTAGAGTTTGACCTTTAAACTTTGTGTTTAGAATCGTATAAAGGGTGGCATGTTGCCGAGTTTGCTATTTAAGGGCGGGCCGATGTTGTGGGTGATTTTATTCGCCAGCGCAGTGGCCATTGCCGTTTTTGTTGAGCGCTTTTTGCATTGTCATCGCGCGCAGATCAATTCCGCGGAGTTTTTGAATGGTGTGCGGACGGTTTTGAAGCGGGAAAATGTGGTGGAAGCGATTTCGATTTGTGATGCGACGCCGGGGCCGGTCGCCAGGCTGGTGAAGACGGCGATTTTGAATCGTGATTACGGTCGCGAGCGGGTGCGGGAGTCGTTGGAAGAGACGGGATTGGCGGAGGTGCCGCGGTTGGAGGAGAAGCTGAATTTGCTGGCGACGTTGGGGCAGTTGGCGCCGTTGCTCGGATTGTTGGGAACGGTGTTGGGGTTTATCAAGGTCTTTCAAAGCATCAATTCCAAAGGTGTGTTTGCCAATGTGCAGGAACTTTCCTCGGGGATTTGGCAGGCGTTGATCTGCATGGCGGCGGGTTTGGCGGTTTCGATTGTGTGTCACGCAGCCTATAATTATCTGGTGAGCCGGGTGAATGCGATTGTGCTGGATATGGAAAAGGCCGCGACCGAGATCGTAAACATAGTCACTGAATCGTCCGCCCAAAACGGCAAATGAAGTTTCCACGCAACGCCAAGATCATGCGGGGCCATCTGGATGTGGCACCGTTTGCGGGAGTTTTTTTCCTGCTCGTGATTTTTCTGCTGTTGACCTCGCTGGTTTATACTCCGGGGGTGCGGGTGGATTTGCCAACGTCCAGCGCTGAGATGGCGGGAGTGGCTGGTCCGACGGTATCGGTAGGTGTGGACAAGAATGGAATTTTTTATTTTGAGAACCAGATCATCGACAAAAGAGAGTTGAAGCAACGGCTGGCGGCAGCAGTGGCGAAATCAGCGCCCGAGGCGTTGACGTTGGTGGTACAGGCGGACAATGCGGTGGATACGGAAACCTGGGTGGGTTTGATGGAATTGGCGAAGGAAGCCGGGATCAAGCAGGCCTTGCAGGAGGTTCTGCCAAGAATTTTCGACAAGCCGATGAAACCGAAAACTCCATGAGGTCCGAGTCAGCTCAATCCAACGGTTGGCCGTCTCGTCAACTATGGGGGATGGTGGTTTTCCTTTTTTTTCTGCAGGTGGGATTGATTTTCTGGTGGGGAGAGAGGAAGTCGCCGACGGTGCGTCGGCCGGAAGGCGGCCTCACAATGGTTTTGGCGCCAGACTCACGGGCGCAAATACCGGGTCTGGAAAATCCCAGGTTGTTCGCACTGCCGAGCCGGGAGGGATTTTCCGGGTTGGCATGGATGAGAAGCGCAGGAATTCCATACGACCTTGACAAGTGGGAGGGGCCAACGAACCTTTTGGCCCTGCCAGCAGAACAACTCGGTAGCCTTTTTAGCACGTTGGTGCGATCCAACTTCAGCCGACCTTTTGATCTTGTGGGCGAGTCCGAACCGGATTTGGACGATGTTTCGCTATTTTCGATTGCTGAGGGGAAATCCAGGTTGCGAGTCGCTGGGGACTTGGTCGGTCGGCCATTGCTTCGGAGCGTGGAACTGAGGTCCCAGACAGGAGCGAGTATTCTGAAAAACTCTGAAGTGCAGGTGAGCGTGGAGCCGGATGGAACTGTTTTTTCTGCCGCGCTGGTTTCCGGGAGTGGTTCCAAGGAGGCAGATTTGTATGCGTTGAATGTGGCCAGAAGCCTATGCTTCGAGCCCACCCGCTCGGATGGATTGAGCAGTTCGGCCAAAATGGAGGGAGTGACTTGGGGGAAATTGATTTTTGAATGGTATACGGTGGCACTGGCGGGCACGAACATCGTCAATGCAGGACCATAATTTATGTCAATCGAGGCCCTCATTTTTGCTTATGTAGTTTCTTTGCTTGCCGCGCTTTCCGGCCTCGCCGTATATTCCGAGCTGCGTCGCAGACGGTTCGGTCCGGCATCGGCCGAAGACCGGATTTTTCGCTGTGAAAACTGCGGATTGGTTTATACCGACGACGTGGATGTGGACCGTTCGCGCTGTTCACAATGCGGCAGGTTGAACGATGCGATAGAGTTTTAAAATCGTGGTTGCGGTGTTTGCAAACTGCTGCAACTTTAGACTCAAAAGCGGGGAGTATTCTCACCGCTCGATTAGACTAATTAAAGACTTATGGGAATGTGGATTGGCCGGAACCGTAAAGCCCGTGTGACCTACGGGTTCGATGAAATCGCGCTCGTACCCGGAGATGTGACGATTAATCCAAACGAGGTGGATACGAGTTTTCTGATTCCTCGCAAGGATGGCAGTCATATCAAACTGAAGATACCGATCATTGCCAGCGCGATGGACGGCGTGACGGATGTGAAGTTTTGCGTCGAGATGGGCAAGTTGGGCGGGCTCGGAGTGATCAACCTTGAAGGGGTCCAAACCCGTTACGAGAATCCTTCGGAAGTCCTGGAGCAGGTGGTCAAGGCGGATAAGGATGAGGTGACGTCCTTGATTCAAAAACTCTATTTGGAGCCGATCAAGGAAGAATTGATTGGTCGTCGGGTGGAGGAACTGAAAAAGGCGGGAGTGCTGGCAGCGGTCAGTTCCATTCCCCAAAAGGCCGAGCGTTTTGCGGCGATTGCCCAGGAAGCGGGTGCGGATATTTTCATTGTGCAGTCCACGGTATCGACCGTGCGTCACGTTTCGACGGAATATAAGTCGCTGGAGTTGGAGAATTTTTGCAAAAGCCTGCGCATCCCGGTAATCATCGGCAATGCCGTTACGTACAACGTAACGTTGGATTTGATGGGTTGCGGAGTGGCTGGCGTGCTGATTGGTGTAGGGCCTGGTGCTGCTTGCACGAGCCGTGGAGTGTTGGGGTTGGGAGTGCCGCAAGTCACGGCGACGGTTGATTGTGCAGCAGCGCGCGATGCCTACCATAAGAAAACCGGCAGGTACATTCCGATCATCACTGATGGTGGTATGAGCAAAGGCGGGGACGTTTGCAAGGCTCTAGCTTGTGGTTCTGATGCGGTCATGGTGGGCAGTGCTTTTGCCCGCGCCAAGGAAGCTCCGGGCAAGGGGAATCATTGGGGCATGGCCACGCCGCACGCCAACTTGCCACGCGGCACGCGCATCAAGGTGGGAGTGACTGGCTCATTGAAACAGATTCTTTTTGGCCCGGCGACGGTGGATGACGGCTCGCAAAATCTTGTGGGGGCTATTACTACTTGTATGGGTAATGTAGGGGCGGCGAGTATTAGAGAGTTTCAGGAAACTGAAATCATTATTGCGCCCAGCATCAAAACGGAGGGCAAGCTATTTCAGACCGTTCAAAGTGTCGGCATGGGTACCCGTTAATAGGAATTTAAACCAAGTTTATGAAGAATCAGAACAGCAGCAACCTTTTGAAGAAATCGTCCCTACTCGCGCTATTTGCTTTCGTGCCACTTCTGGCGCAAGCGCATCATCTTCCGGGCGAGAGCAATGGATTTACGAGCGGAATTAATCATCCGATTCATGGTTTGGATCATATTCTTGCCATGGTGGCGGTAGGGCTTTGGGCGGCTCAGTTAGGTGGAAGGGCCATCTGGATGGTGCCGACCGCATTCATCAGCTTGATGACTTTGGGTGGTGCGCTGGGGATGACGGGCATGCACCTGCTGATGGTGGAAGCGGGGATTATGGCGAGCGTGCTGGTGCTTGGGTTGTTGATTACCGCATCGGCCAGGCTGCCGTTGATCGCAAGCATGGCAATCGTTGGAGTCTTTGCCTTGTTTCATGGTTTTGCGCATGGTGCTGAGATGCCCAGTGCAGCTTCCGGCGTTTCGTACGGACTCGGTTTTGTGGTTGCGACGGCGGCATTGCATGCCTGCGGCCTTGGCTTTGGAATGATGGCGCAGAAGCGAGCAACCACACCGTTCGTACGGTTTGCCGGTGCAGCGATTGCGGTAACGGGCGTCTGTCTCTGGTTGGCATAAGTGAAATCCTTAAAGAAATTTGATCCTCTGTTTCGTTTGAAACAGAGGATTTTTTGTTGTTGCAACGCAGGATTCCACTTTGTGAAAAGTTTGTAATGAAGGAAGACTTGCTTTCTTCCAGTCAATTTCATTCAGTTAACCAGCTTGAATCGTTGGTTTGTAATTATTGCAGTTGTCGTAGTTGGACTGGCAGGTTGTGTCCGTTTTCAGCCACACCCGATTTCGCCGTCTGAAACCGCGGCGAAGCTCGAGTCCCGTTCATTGAACGATACGGGTTTCAAAGCATTCCTCGAAAAGAATCTTCAGAAAAAGTTCGCCGATTGGCCGGCAGCAAACTGGGATTTTGAGACCCTTACCCTGGCAGCTCTCTATTACCATCCGAGCCTGGACGTGGCACGAGCGCAATGGGATTTGGCGCGGGGCGGAGAGGTGACGGCTGCAGAGCGGCCCAATCCGACCCTCAGTGCGGTGCCGGGATATGATTTCAGTGCCACTTCGCCAGCAAATCCATGGATACCAGCGGTGAGCTTTGATCTGCCGATTGAAACGATGGGCAAACGCCGATATCGCAAGACGCAGGCGGCGCAACTTTCCGAATCAGCGCGTTTAAATATTGCGACCGCTGCCTGGCAGGTGAGGATCAATTTGCGTTCGGCTTTGATTGATTACACGACCTCGCGTCAACGGGAGGGTTGGTTGCAACGGCAATTGGAAATTCAGGAGCGGGTGATTAAACTGTTGCAACAACGATTGGAAGCCGGGGCTCTTGCCAGTTCCGAGCTTACCCTGGTGCGAATAGCCGCGCAAAAAATACGTTTGGATTTGCTCACGACCCAGACGTCCAGGGCTGATGCACGCGCGCGAGTTGCGGAAGCGATTGGAATCCCGGTGTCACAATTGGAAGGAATGGATTTTTCCTATGATCCCGGTGCCCGACTGCCTGCTGCGAGTGAATTGGTGACGGAGGCGATTCGGCGTCAGGCGCTGCAGGGCCGTGCGGATGTGCTGGCGATTCTCGCAGAGTATGAATCCAGCCAATCTGCGCTGCAACTTCAGATTGCCAAACAGTATCCCGACGTTCATTTGGGACCCGGGTATCAATTTGATCAGGCTGACAATAAGTTTTCTTTTGCGATCACGGCCGAGTTGCCAATCCTGAATCAGAATCAAGGGCCCATCGCCGAGGCGGAAGCCAAACGCCTGGAGGTTGCAGCCCGTTTCATGGCGCTCCAGAGCAAAGTGATTGCCGAAATAGACCGCAGCCTGGCGGTGTATCGAACCACGAGCGCACAAATCGGTGGGCTTGATGCTCTGGCCGCAGAGCAGAAAAGACAGAGTCAATCTGTGGAGGCTCAGGTGAACGTTGGGGTGGCTGATCAACTGGATCTGGCAAACGCGCGATTGGATTTGGCAACCAGCGAACTGGTGCAGTTGGATACGCGGATAAAGTTATACCAGGCTTTGGGTGCTGTAGAAGATGCATTGCAACGTCCAATTGATTCCATAAAGCCGGGATTGATCGAGCAATCACCGCGCCGACAGGCGATGAAGGAGAACAAACCGTGAGACAATTCTTTTTATCCACTCTTATTTTTGCGGCCTGTGCCGGCGGACTGGTGATGACCAAGGCGCATGCAGCGGATGAGCCGGCCAAGGACGCGAAGAAGCCCGCGGAAGCTCCAACCAAAGGAGAAAAGAAGCCGGCTGAAACCGCAGCAAAGGATGAGAAAAATCCGGCCGAGGAATCAAGGGTCAAGACCGATGCAAATGGCAATACTGTCATCGCTGTGGATGACGAGACACAGAAACGTATCGGCCTGAAAGTGGAACCTCTAACAGCAACCGAACTGACCCCTGAAGTGAAGGGGTACGGCAGCGTGGTTGATCCCTCTCCTTTGACTGTTGCAATAAATGATCTGGCCACCGCAGAGGCGGCTTACAATGCTTCCAGCAAAGAACTGGAACGGCTTAAAACTTTAAAGGAACAAGGCAACGCGTCGGATCGAGTACTTCAAGCTGCTGAGGCGGCAGCGGTTCGTGATCAGCTTTTGATTCAGTCGGCGAAGGATCGTCTGACATTAGCATGGGGGAAGGCAATTGCAGAACAAAAGGATTTGCCGGAGTTCGTGAAGTTGCTCACCTCGCTTGATTCGGCCCTGGTGCGGATCAATCTGGCGGGAGGAGAGAATTTGGATTCAAATCCCACAAGCGCTCGCATTTTAAAACTTTCAGGGAATCCAATTGAGGCACAATTTCTTTCGATTGCCACCACAGTAGACCCACAGACACAGGGACAAGGATTTATTTTCATTGTTAAGAATAATGAGGCCAGACTGCGGCCGGGCGAAGCGGTTACCGGGTATTTGAAGGTAGCCGGGGAGCCAATCAAAGGGATGGTAATACCGCGCGAGGCGATTGTTCGTTCCGAGGGAAAAGGCTGGGCCTACGTCCAGACGGGTGAGACGGTTTTTACCCGTAGGGAAGTGCCTTTGGATCATCTGATCGAGAAAGGTTGGTTTGTAACCGAAGGATTTGCACCGAACGACCGTCTCGTCGTGGCTGCCGCGCAGGCGTTGCTCTCAGAAGAGCGTAAGGGCTTGATCAAAGCCGACTAATAGAAGTTCCCATGCTCCAGCGCATCGTTCATTTCTCACTCAAGTTCAGGGGCGTCCTTATTGCTTTATCCTGTGTGCTGCTTGGCTATGGCTTGTATGTCGCAGCCCATTCCAAGCTCGACGTCTTTCCGAATTTTGTGCCGCCACAGGTGGAAATCCAGACAGAAGCACCGGGGCTTTCGCCCGAGCAGGTGGAAGTGCTGGTGACTCGACCCATCGAGACCACGGTAAACGGACTGGGAGGGATGGACTCGTTGCGCTCCGAGTCGATCCAGGGGCTATCAGTCATCACAGCAGTCTTCAAAGAAGGAACGGACATCTTTGTCGCACGCCAGATGTTGGCGGAAAAGTTAAATGAGATCTCGGGGCAACTACCGGTAAGCGTTAAAACGCCTCGCATGTCTCCGCTCACGTCCGCGACGATGGATTTGCTCAAAATTGGTCTGGTGTCGGACAAGCTCACGCCGATGCAGTTGCGCACTCTGGCTGATTGGACGGTGAAGCCGCGATTGCTTTCTGTCCCTGGTGTGGCGCGGTGCATTGTGTTTGGAGGACAGGTGCGGGAGATGCAAATTTTGGCCAAGCCGGATCGTTTGAGCGCCTATGATCTGTCGATTTCCGATGTAATGAACGTTGCCAAACTCTCGACTGGCGTTATGGGGGCCGGATTTGTGGAGAATGCCAACCAGCGGATCGTCCTTCAAACGGAAGGGCAGGCGCTGAGCGCGGAAGCATTGGGCGAGGTGGTGATTGTTCGCACCAATGGTCTGAGCGTACGATTGAAGGATGTGGCCGAGGTGAAGGAAGGGCCGGAGCCGAAAATGGGAGATGCGCTTATCCAAGGCAGACCGGGCGTATTGATGGCCACCGCCAGCCAATACGGAGCGAACACCATGGAGGTGACGCTGGCAGTGGAGGCGGCGCTAAGAGAGATGCAGCCCATATTTGATCAGGAGGGAGTTACTCTCTATTCACGACTGCATCGGCCGGCAACTTTCATCGAAGTATCACTCAAGAACATCAAGCATTCCCTATACATGGGCGGCATTTTGGTAGGGGTGGTTTTATTCCTGTTCCTGGGACACTTCAGGACAGCATTCATCTCCCTTACCGCCATCCCGCTTTCGCTGCTCACGGCGATCATCCTGTTGGATAAATTTGGCATAACACTGAACACGATTACTTTGGGAGGCCTGGCGATTGCGATTGGTGAAGTGGTGGACGATGCCATCATTGATGTGGAAAATATTTTCCGCAGGTTGCGGGAGAACCAGGAGCTGGCAAAGCCTAAATCTGCCTTCCGCGTGGTGCTGGACGCCTCGCTTGAGGTGCGCAGCGCAGTGGTTTATGCGACGTTCGTGGTGGCTCTGGTATTCCTGCCGGTGCTTACGTTGACAGGATTACAAGGGAGCTTTTTCGCTCCGTTGGCACTGAGTTATGTTTTCGCGATCATGGCTTCACTGGCAGTCGCCCTGACGGTGACACCGGCCTTATCACTGATATTTTTTGCCAAGGGAGTGCGCAATTCCAAGGAGCCAAGACTACAAGTCTGGCTTAAGAGATTTTATGGGCGAATCATCACCTCGCTTGCTCGTTGGCCCAAGGTAGTCATGGCGGTGGTAGGAATCGTATGCATCGCTGCAGTGTTGATGTTGCCTCATTTTGGGAGCGAGTTTCTCCCCGAGTTCCGCGAAGGACACTTCGTCCTGGGTGTGCAGATGATTCCCGGCACATCGTTGCAAGAGATGTTGAAGATGGGAAAAGAGATTTCTGATGAACTGCTGAAAAATAAGAATATCGCGACAGTGGAGCAGCAGGTGGGACGGGCAGAGCAGGGCGAGGACACTTTCGGGAGCCATCGTTGTGAATTCCATGTAGAATTGAAACCCGATGTGTCGGGTGAAGACCAGGAAACATTGACCAAAGAGATTCGTGCCGTGCTGGAGAAATATCCAGGAATTCAATTCGAAGTGATGACGTTCCTAGGAGACCGCATTGGGGAGACAATCACGGGGGAAACCGCCCCGGTAGTTATTAACGTTTATGGCGACGACCTGGATACGATTGATGAGAAGGCTCGCGCAGTGGCGCAGGTGCTAGGCACTGTCAAGGGCGCGAAGGATGTGCAGGTGAAGTCGCCTCCGGGCGCTCCCAGAATGGCGGTGCGATTACGGCCGGACCGCATGACCCAATTTGGCTTTCGTCCTGTGGACATTTTGGAAGCGGTTCAAACCGCCTATCAAGGAGCAGTGGTAGCCCAGGTGCATGAAGGTGACAAAGTGGCAAACGTGACAGTGATTTTGGATGGCGCAAACTGGCGCGAACCAGAGGAGGTAGGTTCATTGTTGCTGAAGAGTGCTGAAGGTTTGCAGATGCCCTTGAACCAACTGGCGGAAGTCTATCTTACCACGGGCCGCTATTCCATCATGCATGATGGCGCGCGGAGACGGCAGGTGGTGACTTGCAAGCCGGAGGGGGCGGATGTGACTTCATTTACCGCTGAGGCGAGAAAGCAAATTGTTTCCAAGGTGATGTTCCCGAAAGGAACTTATGCAGTGTTTAGCGGCGCCGCAGAGGCGACAGCGAAGGCACAACAGCAACTCTTGTTGAATTCAGCAATTTCCGCTGTGGGGATTATAATCCTGTTGGGAATTGTCACTGGGAATTGGAAGAACCTTCTGCTGATTTTGGCCAACGTGCCTTTTGCGCTCGTAGGTGGCATTCTGGCAGTGTTTTTAACGACCTATTTTGGAGATCCCGGAGAAGGCGGATTGACGATTGGCTCGCTGGTGGGTTTTGTGACCTTGTTCGGAATTACCACGCGCAACTCCATAATGATGATCTCACATTTTGAACACCTCGTGCAGGTGGAAGGGATGAATTGGAGTCTGGAAACGGCGTTGCGCGGAGCCTCGGAGCGGCTGATTCCCATTTTAATGACGGCGATCGTCACGGCCCTTGGCTTACTTCCACTGGCGATTGGCAGCGGGGAAGCAGGCCGTGAAATTGAAGGACCGATGGCAATCGTAATTCTTGGTGGCTTGATTACCTCGACGGTTCTGAATCTGTTGGTGCTGCCGACTTTGGCTCTGCGATTTGGGCGGTTTAGCAAGGCAGCACAAACGGATGAATAACTCGTCTCTTTGCCAAACTCTCCGTATTTGTAAACGTTGAATCTGGCCCTCACGGCGGACGCATCTCAACGCCACCACAATCCGGTGGAAATCACTCGGTTTTACGAATGGGCGCAACTCCAAAATGCTACCTTCCGGAATGCTTCATGAATTAAGAAACCCGGTCGGCAAGTTTTAGACGAACCATCCCGGAATAACGTAAACTACCCGCATTTAGGCCAAGAAATGCGGGTAGTTTAAAAGTGAAGGGACTCCGTGTCGAGAGCAATTGTGTGGCGACAAAAATTCTGTGATACAACCCATTTAAATGCGTCTGCCCTGATTTGGCTTTTGATCAATGGGGCGCTGAGGCCTATTCTCCTGACATGATTGCGTTATCGGAGTTGGTCGCGGAGTTACGGAACTCGATTGCGGAAGAGCAACATTCACTGCCTGATCATCCATTAGTGGTTCAGGAAATTCGTGCTCGAAAAGCACGATTTCAGGGCGAGCCTGCTTCGGGAATCACTTGGGAAGAGGTCAAAAAGCGTATTCGCTCCAGGCGTGATCAGGAGAACCGTTTTAATTCCTAATCCGAGTAACCATTCGGATGCTGCTTATGCCAGTTCCAGGCGGTGGTGACGATGTCTTGCAGCTTGGGATATTGCGGTTTCCAGCCCAGTTCACGAATGGCTTTGTCTGCGCCAGCCACTAGTTTAGGCGGGTCACCGGGACGGCGTGGTTTCTCAATGGCCGGAATTTTGGTCCCGCTCACTTTTTCGCACATTTCAATCACCTGTCGCACCGAATAGCCATCGCCATTTCCAAGATTGTAAAAACCCTGTTTGCCCGGGGCAAGGGCCAGCATGTGAGCCTGGGCCAGATCGATGATGTGGATGTAATCGCGGATGCAGGTGCCATCGGGAGTTGGGTAATCAGTGCCGTAAATGTCGCATTGTTTGGATTGGCCAAGCGGAACTTTGAGAATGTTGGGAATCAAATGGGTTTCGATGCGATGATGTTCACCAAACTGCTCGCTGGCGCCCGCGGCGTTGAAATAACGAAAAGCGACAAATTCCAATTTGTGAACCTGATGATACCAGTTGAGCATTTTCTCAAACATTAATTTGGATTCGCCGTAGGGATTGATGGGGCGTTGGGGCAAATCCTCGGTCATGGGGACCTTGTCAGGCGGACCATAAGTGGCGCAGGTGGAGCTGAAGACGAATTTTTTAACCCCGGCTTCGACGGCGGCGTTGAGAAGTGTGAGACCGTTGCAAACATTGTTGTGAAAATATTTGCCGGGATCGGTCATGGATTCGCCCACGAGAGTGCTGGCGGCAAAATGGAGGATTGCTTCCGGTTTGGTGGAGAGGACGGCATTTCGAAGGTCGTTTTCCTTCTCCGGATGTCCAAGGATGAATTTTGCTCGTGAATCCACTGCCGAGCGATGTCCCTCAGACAGATTATCATAAACCGTGACCTGATGACCTGCCTTGATCAACTCCTCCACGCAGACTGACCCGATATAGCCTGCTCCGCCCGTGACAAAAACGTTCATGGCGAGAAGGTAATGTCAGGCACCAAAGCTCACAATCTGAAAAGACGTAGCATAAATTGGCGACAGAATGGGGAATTCGCCGGATTTACAAGTGCACAAGGCGTTATGCCTAAAATATTTGGCTTTGCTCCGTACATTGAGTAAGTTGTGCTCGTGAGTTTGCATTCATGGGTTTTGTTTTCGAGAATGATGCCGCTCTAAACCCCTGCAGCAAACCGAGGTCAAAATTTTAGTATCATTAAATGTCGTGCAGGGCTGGACAAAAATAGCTTTGTGCTATCCATTTACCGACCCGGATTTCGCTAAGACTTAGTTCGTAATGTTGTCCTTTATAATTAAACGTGTGTTGCATCTGATCCCAATTTTATTGGGCGTTTCGCTGCTCACATTTTTGCTGATGGCACTGACTCCGGGTGACTATTACACCCAGCTCGCGCAGAATCCCCAAATATCTCCTGAAAAGGTAGCTCAATTACGTGCTGAGCGGCATCTGGACAAACCCTGGTATATTCAATATGCCTACTGGCTCAAGGGTGCTCTGCAGGGCAATTTTGGTTATTCAGTCGCCTATAAGACTTCTGCGAGCGATCTCATCGCGAGCCGTTTGTGGAATACATTTCTATTATCGCTTTGTGCCACGGTGTTGGCCTGGTGCACGGCGATTCCATTGGGAATTTGGGCAGCAGTGAAAAAGGATTCCTGGGTTGATCGATTGTGCTCCCTGATTGCGTTTGTGGGGCTTTCCATCCCTGATGTGTTACTGGCACTGTTGGCATTGATGTTGGCCGCGTCCACGGGCTGGTTTCCGGTGGGTGGATCGCAAAGCCCGCTTTATGACCTGATGACTCCCGGTCAGCAGTTTATGGATCGGATTCACCACTTGATTCTTCCCACCATTGTTTTGGCGGCAGGTGAACTGGCCGGCATTATGCGGCAAATGAGGTCGAATTTGTTGGACTCTTTACGTGCTGAGTTTGTAACGACCGCTCGTGCCAAAGGGGTGCCAGAGGGCTGGGTCATTTATAAACATGTTCTGCGGAATGCCATTAACCCTCTGCTTACAATATTTGGTTATTCCCTGGCTGGCCTGCTAAGCGGCGCGTTTATTGTTGAAAACATCATGGCGTGGCCCGGACTGGGGCGGCTTACCATTGAGGCGCTTTCGGCGAAGGATTACTTTCTCGTGGTGGACAGCGTGGTGATGGCCGCGGGATTGTTGGTGGCTGGTAATTTTATTGCGGACCTGCTCCTGGCCTGGAGTGACCCGCGGATTCGATTGAAATAGATGGAAACCTCGCCGCAATCCTCAGGAACCGAAGCGATCGCACAAGCGACCCCGCTGGTTGCGTCGCCGACGCAAATGATCTTGAAGCGGCTCCGCGGGCAGCGCATGGCAATGTTGGGGGCGATAATCCTCGTAATTCTTTATTTGATGGCACTTTTCGCCGGATTCATCGCACCCTACGGATATGAACGACAGGATCGGGAACGACTTTTTGAAGCGCCCATGGCCCTGCGAATCCATGGATGGCGTTTGGTGGTCCAGCGCTATGAGCCAGTCGGCTCTTTCAAATTCAGGCCGGTACCAGGAGAGTTTGAGCCCGTCCGGTTTTTCGTGCGTGGCGAGAAATATAAATTGTTTGGGTTTATACCGACGAATTTGCACCTTTTCGGGACGGATGATCCCAAGCATCCGATTTATCTTTTGGGCACAGATCAGTATGGGCGGTGTATTCTGTCGCGTCTTTTATATGGATCGCAAATCTCCCTTTCCATTGGGTTAATTGGCATCATCATTCGATTCAGCCTGGGGATGATTATTGGAGGTGTTTCCGGCTACCTGGGCGGCAAAGTTGATAGTGTAATCATGCGTTTTTGCGAGTTGATCATGTCAATTCCCGCCTTGTATTTGATCATGGCTTTGCGCGCGACCTTTCCTCCGGGCTTGAGTTCCACCCAGGTATATTTGTTGATCATCGCCATATTGAGCTTGATAGGCTGGGCCAGTTCGGCCCGGGTAATCCGAGGCATGGCGTTATCCCTGCGCGAGAGACAGTTTGTGCTGGCCGCGAAAACCCTTGGTCAAAGCCGGAGAGTAATTGTCTTGAAACATATTTTACCCAGCACCTTTTCATACGTAATCGTTGCTGCTACGCTCAGCGTGCCGTATTACATATTGGGCGAAGTGGTGCTGAGCTTTTTAGGTGTGGGTATTCAGGAGCCGGATGCGAGTTGGGGAATCATGTTGAATGCAGCGCAAAATCCCGAGTATCTGACCAATTATCCGTGGTTGCTGGCCCCTGGCGTGGCCATTTTTGTCACCGTTCTTGCTTTCAACTTTCTCGGAGATGGTTTAAGAGACGCAGTCGATACGAAAAGCCAGTAGACGGAAAAGCAGTATTAATCCAATGCCATTGCTTGAAATTAAAAATCTGAAGCTGGATTTCATTGCCGGAAGCCGCAATTTAAGAGCGGTCGATGATGTTTCCATCACCATTGATTCGGGCGAAACCGTCTGCCTCGTGGGCGAGAGCGGGTGCGGCAAGAGCGTTACCGCCCTCTCCATTGCGCGGTTGGTTCCCAGTCCACCGGCCAAATATGTTGGTGGCGAGATTCTGTTAAACGGGAAAGACGTGCTCAAGATGTCCAAGAACGAGGTTCGCGACATCCGGGGCGGGGTAGTAAGCTATATTTTTCAAGACCCGAGCGCATCATTAAATCCCGTGTTCCGAGTGGGCAGCCAAATCAAGGAATCGCTCAAGCTGCATCGTCCGGAAAAAGCAACCGACGCAGAAGTTATCCGGCTTTTGAAACTGGTGGGAATTCCCGCGCCTGAATCGCGCATCAAAGATTATCCGCATCAAATGTCGGGGGGAATGCAGCAGCGGGTGATGATTGCCATGGCCTTGGCTTCGGAACCAAAACTCCTGGTGGCAGACGAACCGACGACGGCGCTGGATGTCACCATTCAGGCGCAGATTTTGGAACTGCTGCTGGATTTGAAGAAGCGTATGGGAATGAGCATTCTTCTTATTACGCACAATTTGGGAATCGTGGGAGACATTGCGGATCGTCTGGCGGTCATGTATGCGGGACAGGTGGTTGAAATGGCTCCGGCGCTGGACCTGCTGCGCCGACCGTTACACCCGTACACCAAAGCATTGATGAATTCAGTGCCGAAGCTCAATGGTACCGCGGAGCGGCTTACGGCGATTCCGGGAAATGTGCCCAGCCTGGGTAATTTTCCAATTGGTTGCCGGTTTTATCCTCGTTGTCCATCAGCAGCAGCGCACCCCGAATGCGCGAACACCATGCCGGAATTGATCGAAGTTGAACCAAAGCGCTGGGTACGCTGCCTTTATTCCAAAGATTTGTGAGCCTCCTCGAAGTCAATAATTTAAAAGTGCACTTTCCCGTCAAGCACGGCTTGTTCAGTCGCGTGCATGCTTTTGTGAAAGCTGTGGATGATGTCAGCTTCAGCATCAAACCCGGCGAGACGCTTGGATTGGTGGGGGAGAGCGGTTGCGGAAAGACAACCCTGGGACGTGCCATCGTCAAACTCGTTGAGCCGACGGCGGGAAATATTTTTTTCGAAGGAGAGGATATCGCGCGATTGAGCGGTTCGGAGTTGCGGGCCAGACGGCGCAAATTCCAGATGATCTTTCAAGATCCTTATGGATCGTTGAATCCCCGCATGACCGTGGGACAGATCATCGGCGAGGCGATTGATATTCATCATCTGGCTGAAAATTCTTCTGCGCGGCAGAAAAGAATTGCTGAATTACTCAAGTCAGTGGGATTGGACCCGATTTATGCCCAACGTTATCCCCATGAATTCAGTGGTGGGCAGCGTCAGCGAATTGGCATCGCTCGCGCCCTGGCTGTGGAACCCAAGCTGATTGTTTGTGATGAACCGGTCAGCGCGCTGGACGTGTCGGTACAGGCGCAGATCATCAATCTGCTCCAGGATCTGCAGCAGAAGCATGGTATTGCTTATTTATTTATTGCGCACGATCTGGCCGTGGTGGAGCACATTAGTCGCCGGGTGATGGTCATGTATTTGGGGAAGGTGGTGGAACTGGCGGAAGCCAAGGCAATCATCAGCGCTCCCAAACATCCGTACACTCAGGCTTTGATTTCAGCAGTTCCGGAAGTCGATCCTGAAACGAAAAGAAAGCGCATCGTTTTAGCGGGAGATGTGCCTTCACCAATTAATCCTCCGTCGGGTTGTCCGTTTCATCCACGCTGTCCGATTGCAGAGTTTCCGAAATGTCAGGCAGAAATTCCCGCATTGAGAGAAGTGACACCCGGTCACTGGGCAGCTTGTCACTTCGCGAAATAGAAAAGTTTTCTTTGCAGGATACTTCAGACCACACCATCTAGCGGTGTGTTAGTCTTTGGGCCCAAGATGTGGAGGTTTTGAGTGTTCGGCAATCGTAATTCAAACAACGAATTTTAAAATTCTAATTTAAAAGTGTAACCTATCAGGTTGCGAAGCTTGTCTAAGTTTCTATTGGGCGACATTTGTATCGTCGGCGATGGAAAAGTCGTGTTCGCCTTTTTGTGAACCTGCTTCAATCCGCAGACGATAGGTGACATTGGGTTGTAGCGGGGCAGGCTGAGCGCCTTTGACGGTCGGATGCATTCCTCTAACATGAGCACCATATGCGAAAACGGAGGTGGGAGCGCTATTTGACTTGGTTGTCAGTTCCCAAAGCGGATGAGCAAATCTATTTGTGGCGATTTCAGCGGCGGAAAAAACACTTATCGCAGTAAGGTTGTAATCACGGTTCATTGAGAAGATAATCAAATCCTCTGGCGCTGCATCGGGATTAGGGTTGGGCCGCCGAAACGATCCCCGTTTTGCACGAATTGTGTGGCTGATTTGAATATCCGCCTTTCTGAATAAGTCCCTATAGAGGTAAAAGTAAATACTGCCAACCAGGACGAGGAACGCAGTAATCAGAATAATGTTCTTTTTAGTCATAAAGGCTTGAAGATGGACGATGGGGATAGGGAATTATTCGAGCGGCAGAAGAATTTTGTGGAAAAGGCATAAGCCATGCTCGAACGTTTAAATCCGGGTTGATATCCGCCATATCGTCCTAAAAAAGGACACACTCAAGAGAAACTATTATGGATATGAAAATTGCAAACAAATGGATAAAGACGAAAGAGAAGTTCGTTGCGCATGATGCAAAGAATAAAATTCTCGGCTTCACCCTCGTGGAATTGCTGGTGGTGATTGCCATCATTGCCATTCTGGCTGGCATGTTATTGCCCGCGCTCGCGAAGGCGAAGGAGGCCGGTCGTCGCATTGGATGCGTTAACAACCTGCGTCAACTCGGTCTTTCATTGCGGCTTTACGCGGATGATAATGAAGGGTTTTATCCGCCGCGTTCGGTGACCAGCCGCTGGCCCTCCGCATTGAGTGATGGGTACAAGACCACTAATATATTGGTCTGCCCAACCGATCCACATCCGCAATCATACACTGCTGATCCGGTTAATTATCCTTTTGATGCGGCCCCGAGAAGCTACATGATTAATGGGTGGAATGATTATTTTTCATCTGCTTTGAGTACAGATGATTTCGCCAAGTATATGGCAGGGACCTACCCACAAGGGATGAAGGACGCTGCGGTATCGCATCCTTCCGACACGATTGCCTTTGGTGAAAAGAAGAGCGTGAGCATTGATCTTTCGAGGCAATATTACATGGACTTTGATGAAGGATACGGCAACGACAGCGACCAAATCGAAAAGGGACGTCACTCGAGCGTCGGCTTTTCAAATGGATCGGGTGGATCCAATCATGCGTTTGTGGATGGCGGTGCAAGGTTCTTAAAATATTGGGAGGGATTGAAGCCGCTGAATCTTTGGGCAGTGACCGACACAGGCCGGACCAATTACGCCTTTTATTAAGTCTGGCCAATAGGCCGCCAATCAGCAGTCATTTCCAACGGGCAACTTGTGCAAACAAGTTGCCCATTTGTTTTGTCGCTTTTAGGGGCGGACAGAGGCCCAAGGAGAGGCGCGTGTCTCATTTCAATTCGAGAGAATCCGTATTTTTCAATTTATTTTAAGGTGGGATTAAACCGTGTTCACCATTCAGGCAGCCAATACGACAACGTCCTCGTTAATTACTCGTGCAACTTCTCAGCGGTATTATTGCGTTATCGTTGTTCATTAAAGTCGGGCTTCTCGTGGAGCCGTCCTTTGCCAAATTCCTGGGACCTAACACCCCATTGAATGAGAGCAGATCGTCACCGAGGTTTCCTGCCAGTACAGAAGGATTCAGAAAGACTCGAAAAAGACTATGTCTCACTACAATCGGTGTGATTGGAGACCAAGTGCCAACGAAAGTGGGTGCTTCCGGCATCTTTTTCAATTGCTGAAAACGTGCTCTCTGCTCCAGTTCCTAGTTTTCTCCGTGCAAACGGTGGTAGCCGTTGAGGCGACTTGGGACTATTCAGTGAGGGTGAGCGCCACCATACAGACAGCGCCTCCACAAATTACCCTGGTGTGGCCTCAGGATACTTCCGCGACACCGAACAGCTATACAGTGTATCGCAAGGGGCTGGATGATAGTGCGTGGGGGCCGGGAACCCTCCTTCCTGGAATCAGCACCAACTATATCGATGGCAATGTTGCTTATGGCCAGGCTTATGAGTACCAGATCATGAAGGATGCCTCTGGTTACAAAGGGTATGGTTACGCGTATGTTGGCATCGATGCCCCGCTGACGGAGTCTCGCGGCAAATTGATTCTGGTCGTGGATAAAACCTACGCTACGGAGTTGGAATCTGAGCTAGCTCAGTTGCAACAGGATATGGTCGGTGATGGTTGGGTTGTGGTCCGTCAAGATGTCTCTCGGACCAATTCTGTGACCACTGTAAAGGGACTGATTCAGGAGCAATACGATGCGGACCCAGACAATGTGCAGATGGTTTTTCTTTTTGGCCATGTACCGGTTCCGTATTCCGGTGACATTGTTCCGGATGGCCACCCGCCAAACCACAAGGGTGCCTGGCCGGCGGACGTGTACTATGGAGATATGGATGGTTCCTGGACCGATAACCAAATCAACGATGCTGCGGCGGATAATTCCCGGAACTGGAATGTTCCCGGTGACGGCAAGTTCGATCAATCGACCATGCCAGCCATGGTTCGGTTAATGGTGGGAAGAGTGGACCTGGCAAATATGCCAGGAAAGCCAAGCTACGACAGTCCTCCTACATTTCCGAGCGAACTGGAGTTGCTGCGGAATTACCTTAACAAGGATCACAAATTTCGTCATAAGCTGATCGACGTACCGCGTCGCGGGTTGGTGGGGGATTATTTTGGAATTCATGATGGTGAAGCCTATGCGGCGAGTGGCTGGCGCAGCTTTGCTCCTTTCTTTGGGGCGGAGAACATCGCATCCCTGCCCGATCAGGGAACGTGGATTCCGTGGCTGGGAAATAACCAATATTTGTGGGCTTATGGATGTGGAGGGGGATCATTTAACAGCATTAGTGGAATCGGGACTCAGGGACAATATGATACAGGCACGACCACCGATCTTGTTGGGGCAGATGTAAAAGCAGTCTTCACGCTATTGTTTGGCAGTTGGCTTGGGGATTGGGATTCTGAAGATAATATCATGCGCGCGGTGCTGGCGACGCCGAGTTTGGGCCTGACTTGCGCGTGGAGTGGCCGTCCACATTGGTTCTGTCACCATATGGCACTTGGTGAACCGATTGGGTTCAGCACCCGTCTGACGCAGAACAACGGTTTCACTGGCCTTTACCAAAATCAGACGAACCAGGACGTTGCACAAATTCACATCGCATTGATGGGTGATCCAACGTTGCGAATGCATTCCGTGAGCCCGCCGGGCGATCTGGCAAGCACTTCGGATTCCAGCGGTGTTTACCTGAGTTGGAACTCTTCAAGCGACTCTGTCGTCGGTTACCACGTTTATCGAGCAACAGATACCAACGGCCCTTATCTGCGAGTTAACGACTCTCTCGTAATGGGTAACAGTTATTCGGACTTCAATGCGCTTGCGGGGACTTATAGCTACATGGTCCGAGCCGTGAAATTGGAGAACACGGCGAGTGGCACATACTATAATGCCAGCCAGGGGATTTTCTCCGGTGTGGATTCATTTTCCAGTGGAATACCAGTGGTGACCATCAGCGCCACTGCTCCTTATGCATCTCGTCTGGCTCCGACTCCAGGGACGTTTACGTTGATGCGAACCGGCGGTTTATCTGCAGATCTCGCAGTTGCGTATACTCTGAGCGGCACTGCCCAGTTATGGTCTGATTATCAACTCTCCACCGGTGACATGGTGGGGGTGATTATCATTCCGGCAGGTTCAGCTTCGGTGACACTGGACGTTTTTCCACAATCAGTTTGGAGTCCGGTGGAAGACAGGAGATTGGTGATCGCCCTTAATCCTGATTCAAATTATCAAATAGGAACGCCGAATCAGGATACGGTTTTCATTGCCGGAAATGGCGTGTCGAATGTTTCCATTCATGCTTACAGCGACGGGATCATGCTTGCTTGGGACAGTGTGGTGGAAGGACATTATCATGTGGCGTACAAAATGTCCCTGGATGATCCATATTGGACGGATATGGGTGTGGATGTGTGGGCCAATGATTCCCGCGCCAACTGGTTTGATTCTGTTCCGAGCGATCAGCAGAGGTTTTATTGTGTCTTTGGATTTTCCTCAAAATGAGAGTACTGACCAGCCGGCCAGAACTCATTTGGAAATGTAACCCAGGATTTCGTGCCTTTGCACGGCTCCATAGTAGCGGCTGTCAAAGCTTTTGCTGCGATTGTCCCCCAAAACGAAGTAGGAATTTTTGCCCAGTTTGGTAGGGGATACAGGTGTTTCGCCTGAAGCTTTAACAGCTGACGGGCTGAGATAAGGTTCGCTCAATTTATACTGATTTACATAGACCCCATCACGGCGGATTTCGACTGTGTCCTCAGGAAGCGCCACGATACGTTTGATGGAGAGACCATGGTCCTGGGGGTCCTTTATGACCACGATTTCGCCCTTTCGAGGGGTGCGCCAAAAATAAGTGCAGCGGTATAAGAGATATCTGTCGCCATCGATGAGTGTGGGATTCATGCTCACACCTTTGATTTCGACGGCCATTATTAGAAATCGGCTGATAAGAAAATAACTTCCAATCGAGGCGAGAAAGATGCAGAGGATGAGCAGAAACTGCCTGCTCTCGGGCACAAAGCGGAACAGTCTAAACCGAGGCCTTTCCGTCTTTGATTTTGCGGCGATTGAATCCGTATCTTTCATCTATCCTCTGGCATCAGAACATTCCTGAACCTAGCAGATTAACTATCAGGCAACAATCACTTTGGAGAACAAAATTGCTGTCTTCAGAGGGTGGTTTTTCCCTTTGCATTTGTCGCTTAACACATTGGAACTTTTCTCAAATCGAGGGATGAGCGAAGAGCCGCGCGGGAGAAAGACACGATGATTGAAAGGCGTGATCAGAAGCCGGCAACGGTAATCGTTGATTTGACCGAATTTGCAATAAAGCAATGTTCGTGAGCAAGGTGATGGAGTAGTGCTTCGTCGGTTGGAGCAGGCAACTTCTCGCCGCTGTATGAAATCTTTGGATGGAGCGTAACGGCACTCACCCATGGAATTCCTTTTTCGTTCTTCGTCATTACGCCGACAGCCTCGTCTTCGTAGCTATCCACGACCAAGCCTTGTTTGCCGGCATAATACAGGAAAGTGAGCATGTGACAGCTGGAGATGGAGGCGACAAAGGCTTCCTCCGGATCGACATGCGCGGGATTGGAATAGGGGACGGGCACAACTGACGGAGAAGGTGAAGCGGGAATTGTGGTTCCGCCATCGAAAGTCCAGGTGTGTTCGCGTGAATACCTGCCCTTGAGGAAATCGGGGCTGGTTCTTTTCCAACAAATAATGGCTTTATGTTCAGACATTTTATGAAGTATTAGAAAACTTCGTTTAACGTGCAGCGGTGGCTTTTTCGCGCAGGATTCTGATGCCTCCGTTTTGATTTTGCAGGGTGACGCGCGGCGTGCCAGCTTCAATGTCAGCAAAGACCTCCTGACCTTTGGGTTTCAGGAGCACAGGAAAATCGGATTCAATTTCCGCGAAACTGGTGTGAGCCTGGATGGCCGGCTTTAATCCGGCAGGCAAACTCACTTCAATCGTGCCGAAAGAGGTTTGGGCGTCGATTTTGGCGAGATCAGTGGAAGAGGCGCGCAGATGAATTGACCCGTTCTGGTCATGGCAGATAAAGCTTGGACCGGTGCCTTCGACTTCCAAAGTAGCAAAGGAGGTGCCCGCTTTTACTGAGCCGGTGATATCGCGAGCGCTGATGCGGCCGTTCTGATTGGCCAATGCGGCATCGCCTTCCACTTGTTGAGCAACCAAATCAGCAAAGGAGGTTTTCAAATCTGCATTGCCTTTGACTTGCAGGGCCTCGATGCGACCGTTCTGATTGTGCAGTTTAACCGGGCCATTGACGCCTCGCGCTGTCAGGCTGGCAAAACTTGTTTCGGCATCCAATGAACCATGGATGTTGACGGCTTCAATCGGTCCGTTTTGATTTTTTAACGAAGCAGGACCGGAAGTATCGACCCTTAGCAAAGCGAAGGAAGTTTTTGCCTGCACCTTGCCGTCGAGGTTGCGCAGTTCAACCGAGCCGTTTTGCCCTTCGACTTCCACGTCCCCGGCGAGGCCAACGATCGTCGTTGCCCCGAAATGGTTTTGCGTGCGCAAGGCAGTGGCCTTTGGAATTTGAATTTCCAGGTCGGATTGATAACTCAAACGGTCAGCGGTATCAGGCGGGATGAGGATCAACTGAACGCGATCGCCATTACGCACAGGCTCGCAACGTGCCACCGCGAGAGCGTTGGATGCCAGGACATCGGTGCGCGCGTGAACAGTCAGTTTCCAGGTGAATTGTGCGGGGCCATTGTCGGTGGCGACGACGTGGACGGCGCCGAAATGATTCTCCACATCCAGGATTTTGAGGTCGGCAGGAAGCTCTCCCTTGCGGGTCTGAGAGGCCACAGCCGTGAAATCACTGCTGGAGTAACTATAACTGGAATCGTGGACATACACACAACCGGCCGCGAGGGACAAGGTGGACGCGCTGAGCAGGCAAATCAGTCGAAAAGCATGTTTGTGACGAAAGGTTTTCATTTCGATTAGTTGACGGGTGCGTTTACTTCCAAGGCTCTTATACACGATGCCAGAGGCAATGACAAGGGAATCGTCCTCACGAACCAGGACAGACGCATCTCAATGCCACCGCAATCCGGCGGAAAAACATTTGGTTCTGCGAATTGGCGCAGCTCCGAAATCCTGCCACGGCTAATGCTTCATGAATTGAGGCACCCCAGCCAACATATTTTAAACGAACCAGCCATGAAATAAACTACCCGCATTGCCTGCCCCCAATGCGGGTAGTTTAAAAATGATTGGAACTTCGTGTCGAGAAAAATGGTGTGGCGGCAAAAACTTCTGGGGGCAGAACCCATTTAGATGCGTCTGCCCTGCCTGACGAACCGAAGATGGCCGGGGCGCGGTGATGTCATTGACATACGGCCGGTAATTTTCGAGAATGATTTTACCAAGGCATGACATTCCTGCCCATTGTGGATCGCGAGTTGCGTGTTACTGCGCGCAGGCGTGGCACGTACCTGACCCGCATGGCGATGGCCCTGATTGCGATCGTGCTTGGGGTTTTCGTTTATGTAGCGGGGGCCGGAAGGCCACCGCAGGAGCGGGGGCATGTCCTATTCCAAGCCCTGTCGTTTCTCTGTCTGTTGTATTGCCTGGCAGCGGGGCGGCGTTCGACGGCAGATTGCCTGAGTGAAGAGAAACGAGAGGGAACACTGGGATTGTTGTTTCTGACCGACCTGAAAGGGTATGACGTGGTGTGTGGCAAGTTGGCCGCGACGTCCGTGAATGGTTTTTATGGATTGCTGGCGGTATTCCCAGTGCTGGCGGTGCCGCTGCTCATGGGCGGCGTGACGAATGGCGAATTTTGGCGGATGGTGGTGGTGCTCATAAATACCTGTTTGTTTTCACTCGCAATCGGAGTATTTGTTTCCTCGTTCAGCCGGGATAGTCGTCAGGCGTTTGGCGCCAACTTCCTTTTGTTCCTATTACTGGTTGCCGCACTTCCTGCGTGCGCAGGGGCAGTGGCTGCACTCGGGGCTCCGCACAGGTTCATTCCTGAATTGCTGCTGGCCTGTCCATTTTATTCCTTTTATCTCAGTTTTGACGCTCCCTATACCGGGCTTAAGGAGCATTTTTGGATTTCGTTGGCGGTGGTTCATGGCCTCACCTGGCTGCTGGTCGTGCTGGCGTGCATGATCGTTCCCCGATTTTGGCAGGACAAACCAGCGCCTGCTGGAAGGAAGAGATGGCGCGAGCTTCGGCAGGCAGTGAACTATGGAGGAGCGGCGAAACGGAAAGTATTTCGAAGACGCCTGCTGGATGTGAATGCGATTTATTGGCTGGCGAGCCGGGCGAGGATGAAGCCGCTGCACGTCTGGTTGTTTCTTGGCTTGATGGGAGGTTGGTGGATCTCTGGCTGGATGTCTGCAGGACGCCTGTGGCTGGATGTAACGACGGGCGTGACCATGGCATTGATTGTGAATTCAGCCCTCAAGCTGTGGATTGCCCTGGAGGCAGGGCAACGGTTGGCGGAAGATCAAAAAGCAGGTGCTTTGGAATTATTACTCTCCACACGTCTGAGTGTGCAGGACATATTGCGGGGACAACTTCTGGCCTTGCGACGACAGTTTCTCGTGCCGGTGCTGGTCGTGATCGTTTTGGAATTAGCTTTTATGTGGGTAGCAGCCGGAGAATCGCCCCAGTTCACCGCGAAGATCTTGACCATGTCGATTTACGGGAGCGTAATGCTGATCGCGGATGCGGTGGCTTTGAGTTGGGTTGCGATGGCAACAGCGCTAACCGCTCAAAGTCCGAACCATGCAAGTGTAAGCACGATCACGCGGGTAATGATCGTGCCATGGTTGCTTCTGGGCGCGGTGGCAGTGATCGCAAACATCCTGGCATGGCTGGGGATACCGGAGCCGGGTTGGAAATTCTATCTAGGCTGGTGGTTCGCATTCGGGGTGCTGGCTGATGGTGTCTTTGGTTTCACCGCCCATTGGCAATTAACACGCAATTTTCGCGAGCTTGCCCTAAAACGGTTTTCCCGGAACTCATCGGGCTCCCTTGGGTTGGCAAAGTAAGATATTCATTCGGAGCGGAACGCGCAAAATAGAGCGCACATTTGGAGCGATGGTTTGATCTCATTCAGATTCCAGAAACTCGGGTTATTGGGCTGCATAAAGGGAGGAGAAGCGATCGCCTCAAACCAAAATCCCTCCTGCCATTCGGAAATTTCTTTTGGCATTCGGTATAACCGCTGAAAGGAGGAGGTTAATCCCCCAATGGCAATTGTGACCCGGGAGCGATGAGGTTTACCCCATGAAATTACTATTAGTATTTGTAATATCTGGTTGGATATTGAATTTCGTGGGATGCAGCAGCACTAGTCAGGGTGGTATGGGGGGCGTTGGGGGTGCATATCAGCACAATACCAGCGCTGCTCGAAACCCAGCCAGCCGCTGGAGCACCGGTGAGCTGGACGTGGGGACTGGTACTGCGGGCGTCGGTGCAGGCACCGGCCTCGGAGGCGGGTCCACAGGAAGTGGTCTTTAACCGCGCATTTTTAATCAGTGATCGACTGCGGGTGTTCCTGTTTAGATGGCAGTGAGGAGTAACGATCTTTATCTTCGTGCCGGCAGCGCGAAGGCAACGTAAGCATCGCCTGTGGGAGTGCCCAATTTGCCGCCACCAGTTGCCGCGACAACGACGAATTGTTGGCCGTTGACTTCGTAGGTGGCTGGCGGGGCTGTGCCGGTCCAAGGCAATTTGGCTGACCAAAGTTCCTGGCCGGTTTCCTTATCGAAGGCGCGGATTTTATTATCGCGAGTGCCGGCGCAAAAGACGAGGCCGCCAGCGGTGACAATGGGCCCGCCAAGGTTTTCCGTGCCGGTGTTCTTAATTCCCTGTTTCGTCAATTCTTCGTGTTCGCCCAAAGGAACCCGCCAGGCGATTTTGCCGGTATTGAGATCGATGCAATTGAGCGTGCCCCACGGTGGTTTGCTGGCGAGATATCCATCCTGATCGACGAACTTGTTGTAGCCATTGAAGCTGTACCGAGGACGTTCAGATTTTTCCGTGGAGACTGGCAATGGACGATCGCGGAGCAACAGAAAATCGACCAGGGATTTAAGGTCTGTTTCGGTGATATCAGGCTGGCCGGGCATGGAATTTTTTCCGTTACGGATTTGTTGAACGATGGCTGCATCGGTCATGCGGTGGCGCAGTCCACGCAATGGAGGACAGGTGGCGATGCCGATGCGGTTATTGCCATGGCAGGCTGCGCAACGTTGTTCGTAGACAACCTGACCGGGAGTCTTGGGTGCATGTGGGTCGTCAGGCGGATCATCGTCGCGGAAGAGTGAAATAATCCAGGGAATTCGGTTGGCACTGACATAGAGCCGTCCGGTGGTTGGATCGACACAGGCGCCGGTCCATTCCGCTCCGCCGAGCAGACCGAAAAAGAGGTTCATTTTGCCTTCGCTAAAGGGACGGAACCACCCGGTAGTGGAACTCTTGAACTTGCTGAGGACATATTCGTGCGCTTCGTCGGAGCGATCGGTAATGTCGGCGAGCGTGAAGTCTTGTTTGGCGAAAGGCTGAGGGAGTTCAAGATCGGGTTGGTAAGGCCAGGTTTGTTCGCCGGGCAGATCGCTGGTGGGTGCGCGACGCAGGCGGAAGGGGAAGATCGGTTTTCCGGTGACGCGATCAAGGAGGAGAGTGTTGCCGATTTTGGTGACGGCAGTGACGACATCGATCCGCTTCCCATCCCGCGTGATGGTGGTCAGGTTGGGCGGTGCGGGGATATCCAAATCCCAGATGTCGTGGCGTATCTCTTGAAAATGCCAGAGACGTTTTCCGGTGCGGGCATCAAGCGCAATGAGGCAGTTGGCAAAAAGGTTTTGACCAAGATGGCGTGTGCCGATGAAATTTTCCTTGGGCGAACCGGTGGTGATGAACGCGATGCCGCGAGTTTCGTCCAGCGCCATGCCGGCCCAACAATTCGCACCGTAATGCTCAAGACGGTCCCAGGTATCCGCTCCAAACTCGCCGGGCTGAGGGATGGTGTGAAAAGTCCAACGATGAGCACCGGTGACGGCATCGAAAGCCCAAACGTCCTTCTCAAAGCCGGGCACGATAATGGTGTGATCGTAAATGGCGGGTGCGGCGGTGGCAGCTCCGAAGTCGCCTTGAGCCGCGCCGGGCAGTTCGATACGGCCATCGCGTCCAAAATCGGTCAGTAGGTGCCCTGTTTTCGGATTGAGAGCGTAAAGAAACCTGCCCGCGCAAAACATAACCCTTTCGCTGATACCGTTGCTCCCGGTCCAGTAGATCAGGCCGCGAAAGGCGGGGCGGCCATCGGGTTTGAAGCGCCAGAGTTCTTCGCCCGTGGCAGCATTGACCGCCACGATGCATTTGCCGGGAGTTGGCGCAAACATCACGCCGTTGGCGATAATGGGATTGCACTGGATATTTCCGGCGGCGTCCTTGGAATGATAAGTCCAGGCGACCTGGAGGTCTTTGACGTTCTGGCAGGTAATTTGGGTCAGGCCGGAGTAACGCGTGCCGGCGTTGTCGCCTTGTGACCGATGCCAGATGAGAAAGGATTCCGGTTTGGGCGTTGCCTGTGCGGGAGTCAGTTCGTCCGGTTTAGCAGCGGGGATTTCCTGATAGAGAGGGAGTTTTTCACGTTCCCTGGCATCCTCCACGGCCCAGTAATCGGTGGCATGCCGGGGATTTTCTGTGGGTTGTTGCAATTGGGTGACCAGGTGATCGAGACCGGTGAGGTTTTGGCGCAACCGTGTTTCAGCATCTTCATCCGTGTGATTGAGAATCCCGATTGGCCCTTGCCAGCCGCTGGTGGCGATGGTTCGCAGAAGTTTTAAATCGAGATCGCCTTGACCGATGGGGAGAACCATCTGGCCATGTTTATCACCTTCACGAACCATGCCATTCAGGTTGAGCGCGACCAGGTAAGGTTTGATTCGTTGCAATAACTCGGGAAAGCGATCTAGATCATCGTGGCCATGATGGAGGTTGTAAACGATGCCGACATTGGTGACGGCTTGAGATCGGAGCAGAGTGATGATGGCGATCTGGTTGTCAGGATTGCCGAACCAACCGCCGTGGTTATAGAGAGCGACGGTGCAGTGGATTTGCGCGGCGGCTTCGGCGATGGCACGAATGCGTGCGGCTTCGGAAACGATGCGCGCAGTTTGTTCCTTGGCGCCATGGGTTGCCTCGCCACCACCCATCACCCAGAGCTGAGGTTGGAGGTTATGACGTTTCAGGAGGTCAAGGATGAGACGGGCTTCGTCGTTCATGGCGGTTGGAAACCACCAGGCGAGGAGTTGGATGTGATGACGTCGGAGAGTTTCAATCTCGGCATCAAACGAGGGGATGTGTTCAGCGCGGTAATCGTAGGCGAAGAGTTTGAAACCGAGGTTTTCGAGCATGGCGGCGCGTTCCTCCGGGCCACGCTTTTTCGCATCAAAGGGAACGATGCACCAGGCCACGAGATTGGTATGGTTGAAAAGGGCGGTGTTGAGATTGGCGGGGTCTTTCGCAGCTGCAAGTTGCGCATGCCCTGGGAGTGCGAAGAAGGGAAGACAAAGTAGAGCGGCGATGCAAAGTGTGAGGAACCTGTTCATTGATTGGAGGCAATGAATAGCAGACGTGTGAATTGGTCAAGGAAATCAAGTGATGGGAGGTGCAGAGAGACGGGTTGGAAACCAAGTTGAGCCGGTAGCAACCTGGCTGACTTGTTTCGGAAAGCTCCTGCTGAGACTAGTGATTGGGCAGGAGGTGCAACTTCATTGCCGGTGAGCATGATTAAGACGTCGGTGTTACCAGATGGCAATTACGAGGGTATGGGGTTCGCACCCAGTGGTCAACCGAGCGAGGGGTTGGTATAAAAGCCCCCGAGCCTAAACCCCGGGAAGTTTTTTACCAGCCTGCCAATACAAATAATGCCGCACTGCCGAACTGGAGGAGAGGATGAAGAGAATGAAGAAAAGCCGAAAGGCTCATGACTACGATTGCATTGCCCTGGCCTGCCAGGGCGGCGGTTCTCTCGGCGCGTATCATATTGGCGCGCTCAAGGCGATGGAAGCGGCCGACTATTCACCTGATATCATTGCGGGCATTTCCATCGGGGCGTTTACTGCCGCCATCATTGCCGGAAATGAGCCTCAGAACCGGGTCAGCCAGCTGAACGCATTTTGGAAGGAGATCGCCTGGCCGGACTTTTTCAGGGTTCCGGAGGGCCTGGCCGATCTCAAGAAATGGCACAATCAATTCAGTTCCTACCAAGGTTTTCTCTTTGGCCAGCCCAGCTTCTTTATGCCCCGCTTTCCCACTCCGCCATATCAACCCGCCGGGTCGCTGGGGGCCACGAGCTTTTACGACACCGCCGCACTGGAGACAACTCTCGCTAAATATGTCGATTTTGACCTCATTAACGTCCGGAAAAAAGCACGCCTCATCCTCGGGGCCACCCACGTCCGGAACGGCCATCAGCATTTCTTTGACAGCAGAGTCTGCAAACTGAATGTGACTCATGTTGTGGCCAGCGGAGCCATGCCTCCGGGATTCCCCGGCACTTCCATCAATGGCCAACTTTATTGGGATGGCGGCTGCCTGTCCAACACTCCACTAGACGGAATATACGACGCGGCCGCCCACAAGAATACGCTTTGCTTCATGATCGACCTCTTTGGACCGAACGGTCAGGAGCCCCAAAATATGGATGAAGTGCTTCTGACGATAAAGGAACTCCAGTTCAGCAGCCGGACGCGGAACCAAAGCAGGCAGGTGGCCGACCGGCATTATCTGGCACACTTGCTGCACCACGTGGTGCAGCAGAAGCCCGCAGGCCGCCCCCGTCTGCGTCAAGTGACGAAACAATTGCACGAAGCGGTAGCGCCAACGCTGTTTGACATTCTGCATATCATCTACCGCAAGCCGCCCAGTGAAGTACCGACCTGCGACTGCGAGTTTTCCCAATCCTCCATCCTCGCTCGATCCGATCAAGGTTGCCGGGACATGGAGAGAGCTTTAAGGAAAATGTCACAGCTTCACCGCGAACATAAAAAATATCGCAAACTGCACGCGATTGGTTCTGTGGTTCGCACCTTTGCTGACGGACATTTGCTGGACTCCTACTTTCCCAACAGCACCAAACCTTCGGGCAGGACGCGACGGGTGGAGCAGCTCTCCTGACCAGGGGTTCTCTGACACGGTGGATTCTTTAATGTCCAGTCATCGACTTTTGTTTTTCCATATGCTCAAAGGATAAACGCGAGGATCATACAGGCGAAGACGCCCAACCTTGCTGGTTGCGACACGGGCCACACTGTTTGTAGCTCCCCCGTGACCTCACTTGGGGATATGACGAATTTACGATGACTGCCTTCCAGTTCGTAACAGGCAGATACCTTATAAAAAAGACCAGTCTCAAGACTTGAGACTGGTCATTCGAACCATAGGACATCCCTACAACGATGCCCTATACATATAATACGTAACCAAACGGGAGAATATTTCATGATAATTCAAGAAGACGGCAATTAGTAGTTGTCGCCAGGGAGGTAAATTGCAGGAACTGGGCTGGATTGCCGCCGCCGAAGGCGTCTGCAAAGGGGGCGGCAGCGATGAATTGGCCCGAAGCGGAGGCAAGCCGGACTGGTTTATTTGAGAATTGGGCCTCGAAGATGAGAATTCTTGAAAGATTCTGCCTCCAGCCTCCGTATTTATTATGGCACTATGCGCGAAGGCACTGGAACCATCCTACTGGCAGAGGACAACGAAGCTGATGCGGGCTTATTGATAAGCGCATTTGAGAGTTGGGGTGTGAGGAATCCCATCTCAGTGGTTAAAGACGGAAACGAAGCCGTCGCTTATTTGCTCGGCGCGGAAAAGTATCAGGATCGCTATGAATTTCCCATGCCCAGCCTGATTCTACTCGATGTGCACATGGCCCACCTTGGCGGTTTTGGCACGTTGGACTGGATTCGCAAACGCAGCGAGTACGATCATATTCCTGTGATTCTTCTCACCGGAACCCCGCAGCCTATCGATGTTGAGAAAGCGTACCTCATGGGGGCCAACTCATTTCTTATAAAGACGCAGAAACTGGACGAATTTAGAAGGAGGATCGAGGAAATTAACGTTTTCGTGCTACAGGCCAGATTTCCGTATGCGAGACTGTGTTATAATTTTTAGACCGAAACCCGCCATGAACTGTTAGGGTGAGGGAAGGTGGAAGCGAGGGGAGAATATCGAGCTTTTCCCGGTGAGGCTGGATTTGCGGGATGGCAGCGTGATCCGATTGCGGAGCAGGGCTTTACCTCGAATAAGCGATATTTCTTCAAGCCTGAAATTCCAACAAATAGTTTAGTTTTCCTTCAACGTGGCAGATTTTCGAGTTGGGGAGGAATAAAGTTCGGCAGCTAAGAGCGCGTATCGAGAGGGTATTGCGGGTTTGAGGCCGGGGAATGCAGATGGAAATAAGAGTTTATGGCTTATTGAAATGGGAGGAAGTTGTTTGGGGTTTCCAAATTTGGAATTTGGTCTACTTTGAGCGTAATGGCTGACTTGGAAAATCCTGCTTTAAAGCATTTTATTGCCCAGATTGGCACTGAGTTGGTTTTCGCCCAGGTGCTGATTCGTCGCAGTGATGGCAACTACCATCTCAGGCACGTGGAGGATCGGGAACAACTGGCGGAATCCTTGAGAGAGCTTAGGTTGCCTGAGGTTAGAAGCTGGGCGCAACATACAGAGGCAGGAGCATTCAGGCCCTTAAAATCCGCGCCGAACTTGAAGCGTGGATGGAGATTGGTCGTCGCGGATGCTGAGGGGTTGGGCATGGCGCTGGATGCATTTTATCCGGGAGCGATCGCGGATTGGCATGCCGTGAGAGCAGGGAATCCATCGGTGACAGATTTTCGGGAGTTCACGGGGCGACAGTCGGGGATGTATCGGATAACGGCCATGTTGAATGACGCACAGGCCGGGCGGGTGATCGAGGCTTGTTGCAACCGGAAGTTTTGCTTAAAGCAACGCCTTTGGACAGTGGCCGGATTGGGGGCAGATTCAGTGGAGACAAAAAGTTTGATTCCATGCCTGGAGCCGTGCGCGGTATTCATGGAGTTTGCGCGTAAGGCGATGCGAATGGAACAACAAGAGAAGCTGCGGTGGGATTTGGCTCCAGACGAAGTGAAGACACTGGAGGCGGTTTTAAAGGAAGGGGTGAACCAGACGGATGCATCTTTGCGGGAAGGGGATGTGGGGGCTGCCAATAATCCACGAAGAATTCAATTGGTGTTGGAGAAATTGAAGCCGCTGTTGACCCTTACAAACAGGGATAACGACGTATAACTTGCGGGTAATCTTATGATGACAATTAAATACTTTTCTCGTTGGTGCGCGACGGTGGTGGCTTTGATTGGTTGGCATGGGTTTTATGATGCGAGCGTGTTTGCCGAGGACGTGGTTATCAAGAGCCCTGGGATCGTGGCAGTTGACACCGTGAACTCGATCCAGGCGACGAATTCCGTCGCAATGACTAATAATCCAGAAGCGGACAAGGGGTGGAAGGAAGTGATGAAGGCATCGCAATCGCCGATGATTCCAGTTGAATGGCAGCAGAAGCAGCCAACATTGGAAGAACAGCAGGCGTTTTTTGTGCCATTGCTGACTCAGGGCGCAGACAAGGCGAGGGACTTTTATACGAAGTATCCGAATCATCCAAAAGCTGACGAAGCCAAAAAGAAGGAAGTTATGTTGCTGAGCATCGCGGCGAAAAGATTTGGCGACACGAATCAGGTGGCGAGATTGGATAAGTTAGACAAAACGATTTTGGCAGTTGAGAGCCCTGCAACGCAAAAAGAGTTATCGCCCGAAGATCAGGAAGTCAGGAAGCAACTGCCAGAGATCCAAAAATTGGTGAACGGTTTGCCTGGAACTTTGAATCAATTGGAGGCAAAGGCCCATGAACTACTGAAGGAATATCCGAAGCATCAAATTGGTTTCGAGTTGCTGATGATAGCCTCGCAGATGGAACAGGGGGAGAAAGCAAAAGCAGTTTTGCAGGAGATTGCCGCGAATGAAGCGGCACCGGAGCAGTTTAGAAATGAGGCGATGGACAAGTTGAAGCAGTTGGACCGGTTAGGGAAGCCGGTGGAGATCAAGTTCACCGCGATTGATGGCCGCAAAGTTGATTTGTCACAGATGCAGGGCAAGGTTGTGCTGGTGGATTTCTGGGCTACATGGTGCGGGCCGTGCGTGGCAGAAATCCCCCACGTGAAGGAGGTTTACGAAAAATTTCATCCAAAGGGTTTTGAAGTCGTAGGCATCAGCCTGGATCAAGAACAGGAAAGTCTGGAAAAATTTGTAAAGGAAAAGGAATTGCCATGGCCTCAGTATTTTGATGGCAAGGGATGGGAAAATAAATTTGCCCAGCAATATGGAATCCGTGGAATTCCGGCGATGTGGCTGGTGGATAAGCGCGGTAATTTGCAGAGTGTAAATGCCAGAGGGGATCTGGAGGGCACGGTTGAGAAATTGCTGGCGGAGTAGGGTGACGAAATGGTTTGTATGATCGAGTTTGCTCGGGCTTAATCCAAGGGATTGTACTATGGATTCGCTTGAGCACCTGCTATGGCATAACGGACATTTTCTGGGAATCGACTGGAGTGTTTGGAAATGTATTGGCTGGATGGGAAATGCTATTTTCTCCACCCGGTTCGTGGTGCAGTGGTATGCCACTGAAAAACGCAAACAAGTGGTCGTGCCAGCTGCTTTCTGGTGGTTGAGTTTGACTGGTTCCCTGCTGTTGCTCTCCTACGCGCTTTTTTATCAGCACGACTCAGTGTTTATTTTTGCCTATGCCTTCACCTGGATTCCGTATATTCGGAATTTGATCATCCAGCGACGTCATGCGGAGGCACACCTGCAATGTTCCGAATGCGAAGCTGTATGCGCTCCCAAATCCAATTTTTGTTCGACTTGTGGCGCTGACTTAAAATCCGCGCCCAGCCAGATGCAGCACTAGGCTGTGCCGCATCCAGCGAGAAAATTTGAAGGAGAATATTACTTCTTAGGGGCAACGCCAGTTGTGCCGGCCTGAGGAGGAGCAGTGATGTATGGGCGGTACTTCTCTATGACGGGATTGAAATCGGGATGTGCCTTTGAATAAGCAAGCAACCTGTTCCAAAAGTCATTGGCCCAAGGAGCTCCAAAGCCGTTAAATTGAGCGATGACCTTTTCAGCCTCATCAGCCTGAGCCTTGGCCATCTTTGATTGATGAGTGAGGTAAAGATTTACACCGGCACTGAATATGAAAACGAGAGCCAGGGTGGTGATAAGCAGCAGCCGTAAAGAACGAACTTGTGCCTGCAGATCATTAAGAGCAGAGTCGGCCGACGCTTGAGGATTGGTTTCGTTCATGAGCTATTTGGTTGCAGGTTTGGAAGGGGTGGTGGATGTGCCGAGGGTAGGATGGCCTTCCGGGAAAACCTGCTGCAAGAGGTGATTCATATCCGGGTTGGGATTTCTTTTGCTATACTCCAGTGTGTCATTGATCAGAGATTGAACCAGGTTGCGGGAGCTATTAACCGCTATCAACCTTGGCTGCAGGGAACGGGCTTTTATGACTGCGAATGTGTATCGAAAGATCTGAAAGCACGTTATCAGCGTACTTACCAGCAACAGCCCGGCAAGCACAGCCGCGAATTGGTTGTTTTTCATATTTCGGTGAGTCTAATCAGTCTATGATGGTTGTCCAATGCGTTTTTGACAGCTTGGGGCGGGAAAGATTCAGAAATTACCTAAAATGAAAACTTCGCATGCGTCCGATTGAAACAAAAGATGCTTGATTTTGGTATCTGAAAATTGCAATGTCCCAAGTCTTGTAATTATTTGTCGGTGCCAGAATCGGGCCCAAACAAATCATTGAATAAGAGGATCACTTGGCTAAAGAAGAACCAATTGAAGTTACCGGTGCCGTAACTCAGGTATTACCCGGCACCATGTTCCGTGTTGCGCTGCCTAACGGACATGAAGTTTTGGCTCACATTTCCGGCAAGATGCGCAAAAACTTCATCCGGATAAGTGTTGGAGATAGAGTGAATGTCCAGATGTCTCCTTATGATCTGGCCAAAGCACGCATCACCTTCCGCCACACTTAACCTCTTTTCCGTAATAAACTACCGGTGGACGGAACTCTCATTTCAAATTTGGGAATCCGCGTAATCACGTGGCAGCCGGCAGCATCCACGCCCAAGTAGCTGCCTTCAGCTATTGCTGAGGTGGTATCAAGCAAATGAAAACTGTTATAATCAAATGAGTTTCCAGGATCTATGGTTGGTGTTTGCCCCACCACGCCTTCTCCTTCGACGGCAGTAATCTCGCCACGCTCATTAGTTACGACCCACTTTCGGCCCTTGATGGTGACTGGAATGTCAGTCTCGTTATGGATACTGATGTAATAAACAAAGCAATAGGGGCGGTCAGGTGGAGTTTCAGCTTCCGGGTAAAACATTACCTTATCCACGGTTACCCGTAGCCCGGCAGGTTCAATGAACTTTGCTCTATCCTTCACTAAAAAATATTCAGTTTAACGAGGGGCCTGACCAGCCAGGCTAAGGTTGAGTTCAATATCGTCAGAAACTTTATCCTCGAGATTGCCCTTGTTAATGCCAAAATCGCTTCGCTTGACGGTGAATGTTGATCGAATCACCAGGAGGTCACCTTTTAGGTTGGGGAAGCGATCTTTCAGTTTGTCCTTGAGGTAGGTAAGTTTGACTGGGGCAGCTATTTTTTTGGAGACTCCTTTGATCGTCAAGGTGCCGGTCACATCCGCCGTGGTTACATTGCCGGCAGTCTTTACGTTTTCGAGGCTGATGGTTTCAAAAGTAATTTGAGGATATTTGGCGACATCCAGCCATTTGTCACTATGAAGATGCCCTTTCATTGTGGGATTGGGAACATGCAACGAGGCTGATTCCACAATAATTTTGCCATTAAGAGTGTCTTGTTTTTCGGGATCGAAAGAAACGGTGCCAGAGATGCCGCTGGCTGTGCCGTTGATGGATTCCAAGGGGGCATCGGTCTTAAACACGACGTTGTTAACCCCTTTAGGATCCTTGAAATCAAATTCCTGCGGAGCGGCAAATGCCCCGAATTGGAGGCAGGCCAGAGTGATGATGAGCGCAGATTTCTTCATACATTGAAGCTTATCAAGTTACTCCTTAGAAAGCACTTATTTTTTCTCGTGAAAATCAGGATGTGGCTGCCGACTGCGGGAATGCGGATGAAACAAAGACTGTTGGATTTCCGGGTCATTCCTTCCGGGCAGGCACGGAATGGGTTTAATGCGGGCAACTGCATTCGCGACCGTGTTCGTTCGTCAGTGCGGGTTTCTTTTTAAAGAAAAATGAGCTGGCACTGAGCACCGCGGCAAATGCCAGTCCACCAAACAAAAAATCCATTCCCGGCACGAATTGTTTTTCGTAAACAATCTTCTCGAGTTCGGTAACGGGATCTTTCTCCTTGTGGGCAACCGAGGTTTTCGTCCAGCCGAGATTCGGTCCGCCGAAAAACCAGAAAGCCAAAATTATCAAGGTGAGGATTAGCGCAAACACGCGCAGCTTTGTTCTCATGTCGAGAAGAGTATCTGTTCCACAGTTTTTGGCCAAGCGCCACGTTGCCGCCGAAGAAAAGGTGAGTTTTACCGAATGCCAAAATTAATTTCCGAAATGGGGAAAAGAACCGGAAGGAAGGCAGAAAATAAGTCTGCAGAAAGTGGAGACTGATGAGTCATGGGCTTGGGGACGGGGAAATTCATTAGTCATTGGGAGCAGGTGCTTTTGGTTTGAGGTGGCGCTGTAGGCCTTGCCTCAAATCAAAATCCCTCCTGCCATTCGGAAATTTCTTTCGGCATTCGGTATAGAATCAACTTTTCGCACGGGTTTAATGCTTCACATATCAGTGGCAGTCTGTTTTTCTATTACCTTGCCTATGAGAACGCTTTTGATCGGTGTTGATAGTGGAACGCAATCCACCAAGGTATTGGTGGTGGATGCACAGAACGGCAAAGTCCTGGCCTCGGCTGCCCAGGCGTATGATTTGCTGCCCAACCTTCCGCCTGGCGCGAAGGAGCAACATCCGCATACCTGGCGTGAGGCCACTGGGAGCGCGATCCGGCAGGCGTTACGGGCAGCCAAGGCGGTGGCTGCCGAAGTAAAAGCCATCGGCGTCAGCGGGCAGCAGCACGGGTTTGTGCCCCTGGATGAGAAGGGCGAAGTGATTCGCCCGGCCAAGCTCTGGTGTGACACGAGCACTGAGGCAGAGTGCGCTGAAATTACGGAAAAACTTGGCGGCCCCAAGGCGACGATCAAGACGCTGGGGAATGCGGTGCTGCCCGGGTTTACCGCTTCGAAAATATTATGGCTCAAAAATCATGAGCCAAAAAATTATCAACGCCTGGCCACAGTGCTTTTGCCGCACGATTACCTGAATTTTTGGCTGACGGGTGAGAAGGCGATGGAATATGGCGACGCGAGCGGCACCGCGCTGTTGGATGTGCGCAAACGCAAATGGGCGCAAGCGGCCATTGACGCGATTGATCCCGAGTTAATGGGGAAGCTTCCGCCGCTCAGCTCCAGTGATGCGCCGGTTGGCAAACTGCAATCGGCGACCGCCCGGATGCTGGACTTGAACACGGACGTGCTGGTCAGTGCCGGAGGGGGCGACAATATGATGGGCGCCATCGGAACTGGTAATGTCAACCCGGGCGTTATTACCGCGAGCTTTGGAACCAGCGGCACCATTTATGCCTGCGCGGAAAAGCCGGTGGTGGATCCCAAAGGAGAGATTGCTGCCTTCTGCGATTCCACGAATCGTTGGCTGCCGCTCCTATGCACCATGAACGTAACCACCGCGACCGAGTTGGTTCGCAATGCGGCAGGCTGGAATCATGAGAAATTTTCAGCAATGATTTCGCGGGTGCCGGTTGGTTCAGGTGGATTGATTCTGCTGCCCTATCTTGAAGGTGAAAGAACGCCAAATGTGCCAGCTGGGACGGGCGTTTTGATGGGAGTAAGCCAGCGCACTTATAATCTCGACTACCAGGCGCGCGCTGCCATGGAGGGTGTTACCATGGGGATGAACTATGGATTGCGGCGACTGGCCGAGTTGGGAGTCAAACCAACCCAGATTCGTGCGACCGGTGGCGGTGCCAGGTCGAAGGTATGGCGTCAAATCATGGCCGATATTTTCAATGCGGAAGTGGTCACACTCAAGGTCAGTGAAGGTGCGGCATACGGTGCCGCGTTACAGGCGCTTTGGTGTCTGCGCCAGCAACAGGGCGAAAAAATTACGATCAAGGAGATCACCGACAAGTTCATCGAATTAAACAAGGAAGAGACGGCTCTACCAGACAGCAAGAACGTGGAGACTTATCGGCAACTGCAGGAATTGCAGGATGAAATGTCTGCCAGTCTGCGTGATGTATTTGTGAAGCATCGGCGATTTGTATCGCGGTAAAATAGCACCCGCTCGACAACGTGGGTGCATTTGCTAAGTTGGTCGTATGAGTTTCGTCGCTGAGTTTAACGCATTGCCCCTGGATGCCCTGGTAAAGCGGGCGCTTTCCACAGCTGTCGCTGCGGTGCGTGAAAGCATGGTGAAAGGTCAATTATCGTTGACTGATTTCACACACCTGATTTCACCTGTTGGCGGCGAGGAACTTGAATCCCTCTGCAATCGCTCACAGGCAATCACCCGGCAACGTTTTGGCAAAGTCATTCGACTTTTCGCGCCGCTTTATCTTTCCAACGAGTGCATCAATAATTGCAAATACTGCGGGTTCTCCCGGGACAATGCCATTCTTCGCGTGACTTTATCGGTTGAAGAGGTGGTGCGTGAGGCACGGGCGCTGAAGGAGCAGGGGTTTCGTAATATTTTACTGGTCGCGGGCGAACATCCCAAATTTGTTTCCAATGGTTACATGGCTGAATGCGTGCGAGTGCTGCACGAGGAAATTCCGAGCATCTCGCTTGAGGTCGGCCCGATGGAAACGGAGGAGTATCGGCCCATTGTGGAAGCTGGCGCGGATGGGTTGGTCGTGTATCAGGAGACTTATGATCGTGCAGTCTATAATGATATGCACACAGCCGGACCAAAACGGAATTTTGATTGGCGATTGGAAACCCCGGAGCGCGCTTATGCAGCGGGGTTTCGCAGGTTGGGTATTGGAGCGTTGTATGGTTTAAGTGACTGGCGGATGGAAGCTATTTCCGTGGCAGCACATGCCGCCTATTTATTGCGTACGTGCTGGAAATCGCAGGTCACTATTTCATTACCACGGCTAAGACCTTGTGCGGGTGAGTTTCAGCCGCTCACACACCTGAGTGATCGTGAACTGGTTCAATTGGTTTGTGCGTTTCGCCTATTCCTGCCGGATGTGGGATTGGTGCTTTCGACCCGTGAACCGTCCAAACTGCGGGACGGGTTGATTCCGCTGGGCGTTACGATGATCAGTGCGGGCAGCCATACGGAACCGGGAGGATATACGGGAGCTGGAAAGGAAAAAATTCATCATACGGAGCGGGGAAGAATTGTGGAATTAGCAGCCGGAGCGAGTGAATGGTCACCAGCGAATAATCGAGCAACTAACGCGACCGGCCAGTTCGATATTGCAGACGAACGTTCGCCGCAGGAAATGGCGGAATTGATTCGTCGATTGGGTTACGAACCGGTTTGGAAGGACTGGGATGCGGCGCTGACGGCTTGAACCAAATGTGCGATTAGTCCACATGTTATGAAACTACCCACCATACAAGGAATTATCCGGAGAAGAATCCTGGTGAATTACCGCGTGGATTCGGTGGTGATGCAGCGGCAGTTGCCAGAAAAGTTTCGGCCCAAGTTGCATAACGGTTTTGCGATTGGTGGAATTTGTTTAATCAAGTTGGAGGAAATACGTCCGAAAGGAATGCCGGCATTTTTGGGGATTAGCAGCGAGAATGCGGCGCATCGGGTGGCTGTATTATGGGATGATGAACAGGGAAAGGCTCAGGAAGGAGTGTATATTCCGCGGCGGGATACGAATTCACGATTGAATCAAATTGCGGGCGGACGGTTTTTTCCCGGTGAACAGCATGCGGCCAAATTTGCGGTGGCCGATGACGGAGAGGCCGTGGATTTTTCGTTGAATTCAGAAGATGGACAAGTGGCTGTTGCGATTCAGGCACGCACAGCCAAACAATTGCCGAAAAGTTCCGGATTTTTAACACTGGAAGAAGCTTCTCAATTTTTTGAACCTGGCGCGCTGGGTTATTCTGCAACGAAAGGTGGTTTGAAACTTGATGGCATCCGGTTGAAGACCATGAATTGGAAGGTGGAGGCTTTGGATGTGGAGCGCGTGCGTTCCAGCTATTTTGATGAAAAATCAAAGTTTCCTGAAGGATCGGTTTCATTCGATTGTGCTTTGATTATGCGCAATATCGAGCATGAATGGCACACGGAACAGGAGTTGCACGTTTAGATGGGGATATTGTGGATACACCTTTTGTCATCGCCAATGGGCAACGAATAGCAACGCGGTTGCCATTGACCATTGAAGAGTTTCTTTTGACCCAGAAATTGTTGCCCCGTAGCGTGGTGGTGGAACATAACGGTGAGGCAGTGGCGCCTTCGGAATTTGCAGCGCGACAGTTGGCTTCAGGGGATCGTCTGGAGATCGTCAAGATAGTGGCCGGTGGTTGAATTTTGTAGTAAACTTCTCAAGGGCTTTGAGGGCATGCGTTTACAGGATTTCCTTGTCCGAAGCCTGGATAATTCTTTGATTAAAAGCAGCGAAACCCTGTCCATAACTCCGCAGTTATTGATAAACTGACAAATTATGAAATGGAAGTTTCAGACATTTTTTAACGCTTTACTTGTTGGGTTGTTCATTTTGCTCTTTTGGTGCAGTTGGACCAGCCTGGCGCAAAGTTCGAGCACCCCATCCACCACTACGCCACCCGATACCAAGTTAAATAGATTCTTGAATTTCTTCACTCAAGGGCATGATTCCCCACCAGTTGACCCGGTGGATGTTACACCCCAATGGATTGAGAAACTGGCGGTCGATTTTCCTTTTCTGAAATATCAATGGCTGGGGAATGAACTGTGGAAATACATGGCATCCCTGGTCTATATCATTCTCGCTTTTTATACTTCGAAATTTCTCGATCACTTGACGCGCGTGTGGCTCAGGAAGTGGGCTGAGAAAACCGAGACCAAGTTCGACGATCTCATACTCGACCTGTTGAATGGACCGGTGAAGGTTGTCAGTTTTGTGGTGTTTCTGCACATCGGTCTTAGTGTGTTCAGGTGGCCGACAGTGGTGGAAAATATTCTAGCGAAATGTTTCACCATCGTCGTAGCGAGCACCCTGACCTACATGCTGGTTAAATTTGTGGAATTGGCCCTGGGGTATTGGCGTCAGCGTGCCTCCACGGACGCGGATAGAACATTTGATGAACAACTGTTCCCGATCATCCGTAAAAGTTTGAAGGTATTCATCGTTGTAGTAGCGGTGTTAGTGACGTGTCAGAATCTAGGCATTAATGTGACCGCAGCAATAACGTCATTATCCATTGGCGGTTTGGCAATCGGTTTGGCGGCGCAGGATACATTGGCCAACTTATTCGGAGCGATTGCAGTATTCGTCGATAAGCCGTTTCGGATTGGCGATACGATCAGAATTGACCAGGTCGAAGGCAACGTTGAAAGCATTGGTATGCGGAGCACGCGAGTGAGGAATGCCAAGGGGTTCCTGATCACCATCCCGAACAAGACCGTGGGCAACGCCACCATCACCAACATTACCGGGCGACCGACCATCCAGACAGAAATGAATATCGGACTAACCTATGATACGCCGACGGAAAAGGTGAGGCAGGCGCTGCGCATCATAGAGGAGGTGTATCGTTCCAATCCGATGACAAAGGATTTGGTGGTAAATTTTAACCGGTTTGCTGATTCTGCGCTGAACATCAATGTGGTTCACTTTTGGGGTTCATCCGATAATAAGGCCTATCTGGCTGGCATGCAGGAAATGAATCTGGCCTTAAAGGAACGTTTCGATAAAGAAGGAATTAATTTCGCCTTACCAACTCAGACACTGATGCTGAAACAAGATTCAGATGGGCGCATGTTGGAAAGACAATCCAGCAATGAAGTCATGGCTTTGCCGGGGAGTGGTCCAACCGGCCCGCCCGCCCCACAAGTTTAATCTGAATCAAATCACGAGCCTTTGTACATTTAACTCCTCGCAGGGTTCATGTGTAAATGTGTGAGTTGGAGTTTAAACCAGGGCAGACGCATTTAAATGGGTTCTACCCCCCAGAGTTTCGCCGCCACACCATTTTTCTCGACACGAAGTTCCATCATTTTTAAACTACCCGCATTGCCTGCTCTCAATGCGGGTAGTTTATGTCCTGCCAGAGTCGTCTAAAAATGTTGGCTGGAGCGCCTCAATTGATGAAGCAAGCATTAGCCGTGGCAGGATTTCGGAGTTGCGCCAAATCGCAAAGTTAAGGGTTTTTCCACAGGATTGCGGTGGCATTGAGATGCGCCTGCCATGGAGTTTAAACTTCCAGGTATGGAAGTATCTCGATAATCTTAAGTTCAATTACTCCTATATGCCCCAACCTTTAATCGTGCGCTGTTTTTGCTTTCTGGTTTGCGGTGTCGTGGTTGCCCTTGCCGAAAACCTAGGAGCAGCGGAAGGGACAGCAACGAACCGGCTGGTTGAGGTCGCATGGGGCGATATTTCCTTTCTCCCGGTGGATGCTCAACTTGCGGGAGGTGCAGCAGGAGTGGAGACGAAATTGAGCACCAAGTCAGTTTCCTTGATTCATACCTCCGATGTTGTGTCCTGGAATTACAAGCCGACTCGCTGGGGAATGTACGAAGTGAATATTTCGTATTCTGCAGAGACCAATGGCGGTACAATGCAGGTCGAAGTGGCCGGGAGACAATTTTCTGCCAGTTACTCATCGACTGGCGACACTTCGCATTTCACCAACCTCCTTATTGGCCGCGTTTACGTGGAGAAAGTAGAACCATTTTCCTTGCAGGTGAGGAGTGGAGATACGAATTCCCTCGGCGCCCTGAATTTAGCAGCCATCATCCTTCGACCGGCGCCTGAAGGAAAGTCTGTTATTCAGCAAGGCGACGGACCGATTACATTACATGCGAGCAATGCGATCACTCATAGCGTAACCATGCGTTATGAGCCGAATGAGAAGAAAAACTGCCTTGGTTATTGGGTGAATCCACAGGATTGGGCGGAATGGAAATTCACTGTGAGGCAGCTGGGTACGTACGACGTTGAATTGTGGCAAGGGTGCGGGAAGGGGCAGGGTGGAAGTGATGTGGATGTGGTTGTCGATGGCGAGAGGTTTTCCTTGGTTGTAGAGGAGACCGGGCATTTTCAGAACTTCGTGCCTCGACAGATTGGCAGGGTAAACCTCTCCCGGGCCGGCATCCATTCCATTGCGGTGCGGCCCAGGAATAAACATGCCGATGCAGTCATGGATGTGCGACAAATCCTGTTAAAGCCATTGAAAACCCCTTGATCCCGTCAATGAAGCGGGGAATTTTTCGGCAGACATCGAATGACTTCCAAGTGGGCTCGATCAATAGTGAGGTTTTTTATGGCCGTGCGATTGTCAGCCTGATCCAGCCGTATTCGGGAAATCAGCTCTCCCCGTTCGTTGTAAACCGTGGCTTTGGATTCCAATGGCTTGGGAAAGAGAAGATCGAGTTGCTCTGTTTGGGACTGAGTGATCGTTTGAGGGCTTTGGAAGTTTTCCATTTCCAGCCAGACGGTGACAAAAGTTGAGCCATTGCGTTGTTCAAAAACATGAGCCTGGCTGTCTGAGCGGATTAATCGCGATTCAATCACCTCTCCATCCAGGCACCGGAAATCGTTTTCAAATATGTAACTGAAGAAGCGCAACGTTTTCAGTGCCGGCTTGGGACGACCCTGGACATCGAGGATACCCAGACGCCGGTTGTTCACGTCGCCGATGATGAGCGTCGTTTCGGGCAGGTCATGAATGCGGTACCAGGCGATCAATTGAACCTTGCCGGTGGCCAAGATGGAGGAAAGCATGCGTGCCATGCTTTGTGCCTGGAATTGTGGGGTATGTTCAAAGTTGTAACGGGCTTCGTACGTTCTTGAGACATGACTGCCGTGACGGAAGTTACTGTAGCCTACTTCCGCCAGCCATAGGGCTTGTCCATTTCCATGGAGATCGATGATTTGGGAGGCCTTGGAAATGTATATGTTGATGTTTTCAATGGGATCGGGTGACCAGGTTTCATAGTAATTGTGCAGGTTTACCACATCGATGAAGGGACTTATTCCGTGGGTCACAAAAAGGTCGCGCAAAAATTCAATATTCCAGGACATGCCACCCAGAACGATCTTCGCAGTGGGATCGGCCTCGCGGACTGCTTTGCTCCCGGCTTTTGCCAACTCCGCAAATTCCTGTGAACTACCTTCCCAATACTCGGCGTTGTCCGGTTCATTCCAAAGTTCCCATGAATGGATGCGGCCTTTATAACGCCTGGCGATCACTTTCATGAAATCCGCAAAGCGGGAAATATCCTTTGGAGGTTGACGCCAGTAATTGGTGTCGTTGCCACTTGAGTTCCACCGTGGGGTATAGCAAACGTAGGGAATAAGGCGGATGCCATACTCGTCGGCAGCCATGCGGACAAATTCATCCCAGAAACTCCAGTCGTATTTTCCGGGTTCAATTTCAATTGTGTCCCAGGGAAAAGCTATTCGCAAAACGTGAATGCCATTCGTTTTTAAAAGGAGGAGGTCACCTCGCGCCACATCGATGGAGCGCGAAGCTTTTGGATAATCTTCACATAAACCGATTTCAACCCGCTGGTATGAAGGGGCGGGGAACGGGCGCGCAGTTTTGAACTGCTGCGGTGATGAGCATCCAATCAGGATGAAAAATCCGATCAGAAACCATTGATAAAGCATGAGACATTGATTTGGCCGCACATAAACCTCCTTTAGATAAATAGCACGTCCGAGCCAAGGCTCCAACGAAAAGCAGGCTGTTAAATATAGCAGCGCATCTTTACACTAGAAATTTAGCAAAATGCTCTGGCACTATGGAGGAGTAATGGTAGGAAAGAGCAAAGCTATTCAAATACCGGTGCAGGGGATCGCATGTGTGATCGTGACCGGGTTGGCTTTGATTGAGCCGGCACTGGCGGCGGCGGGCGTGGCGACAAGCATCAAGACGGTGGGATGGCAGCACTATTCCGCTCCATTTTGGATTGCTATTTCCCCCGTGCTATACGCGGTATGGCTGCTGATATTGTTGAGCGCATATACGCTGGAGACAACCATTCTGGGGTGGTTCTTCGAAAAGCCCCGGCGGTTGGATTCGCACAAAGACAAGATCGTTTCATTTTCCTCAATCGTTCTGATTCTGCTTTATCGACGCGCTTTTCTAGTGGGTTCGCTGCCGATGATATTCCACTTCGCCCAAGTGCCCGTCTTTGCCTGGTTGATTCCGAGGTCCTACTCCACAAAATTATTTCTGGGCGAACGCGCCATTCCGTTGGGGACAATCACTGATCCTGACCTGACGATCATTGGGGCCGGTTCGATTCTCGGACACGATAGCCGGTTGATTGCGCATAGCTTCACGCGAAGTGAGAGTGGGTCGCTGGTGTACCAAAGCGCACCGATTGAAATCGGCAGGAATGTTACGGTGGGCGGTGGCGCTCAGATTGAAATGGGGGCGAAAATTGGGGACGACTCGCTCATAGAGCCCTTTTCGCATGTGATGCCATTCATGCGGATACCGGCGGGAGAGGTTTGGGGCGGCAGTCCGGCTACTTTTCAACGCAGGCGCGAACTGGGGAATAAAGGAGTCCCGCCTGAGGCGAGTTCGGATAAGAGCGTATCAATCGATGTTGAAGTGACCGGTTTGATTGCCGATGCGCTTTCCCTGCCTCGTAAGGCAGTTACTATTTCCGCTGGCAGCGCGGAGTTTTCGGCATGGGATTCGATTGGGAAAATGGCCATAGCCGCGGCTCTGTACGATCGTTATGGAGTGATGGTTCCGGCAGACCGGGTGTTTCAACTCGACTCCGTGGCGGAGATTCAGAGACTTTTGCGGAGCGGCAAAAGTGAGAAATCCACGCCTGAAACAAAATTTTTACTGCCGGAGAATCCGGACTTATTTCCAATTTATGATGCTGGTGTGATTACCATAGCATTGGCCAGGAAGGAGCAGGCGGCAACCGGGAGGGCAGATGTGGCGAAGGCCAAAGTCCGGGTGGTTATTGCCGCGAGTTTTACGGCGGAGTCGCTGGCCAGCACTTTGAAGCTTTGGGGAAGAAGCTTTGGATTTGCGATTGAGGCGGAGTTTTATGGATTCAACCAGGTGCAGCAAGCTTTGCTTTCGCCAGAGAGTTCATTCGTGACGAATAAAGCAGGAGTAAATGTGGTGCTGGTTCGCCCGGAGGATTTGGTGAGCGAAAATGATCCGACGGGCAGAATTGTTGGCGAACAGTTGGTTCAAGCCATCCGACAGCATGTGGATGGGAGTGGAACGCCGTTGCTCGTGAGCGATTTGCCGCCGGTGGTGTCGACTGCCTGGGTTGGAGGTATGGGTGAGGCCGAGCGTCTGCAGAGTTGGTGGCGGGACGAGTTGGTTAAAATCGAGCGCGTGGAGGTGCTTCCATTTTCGGAGATTATAACCGAACTGGGAACCACCAATGCACGGGATCAACAGATGGAACGGATAGCCAGCGCTCCCTATTCGGCCCCGGTTTACCAGAGGTTGGGCATCGCGATCACGCGTGGGATAAGGAAATTCCGCGTGCCGCCGAAAAAGGTGGTGGCACTGGATTGCGATGGGACGCTGTGGGCAGGAGTTGTAGGCGAGGATGGAGTATCAGGGATAGGGTTGGATGATTTCAGGAAATTTCAATCCCAACTGCTCGCATTAAAAGCTCGCGGGGTGTTGTTGGTGCTGGTGAGTAAAAATTCGGCGGACGATGTCTGGCAAGTTTTGGAGAATCATGACGGGATGGTTTTGCTGAGAAAGGATATAGCCGCCGCGAGAATCAATTGGGAGGCAAAGTCGAAGAACCTCCGGGAGCTGGCTGCCGAGTTGAACGTTGCGTTGGATTCGTTTGTGTTTTTCGATGACAACCCGGTGGAGCGACTCGAGGTGGAAACGAACTGTCCCGAGGTTACAGTAGTTCCACTGCCGGCTAAGGCGATGTCTTTTGGCAATGTGCTTTCAAAGTTGTGGTTGTTTGATTCGCCGACGATCACACAGGAGGATGAGGCGCGGAGTGATTACATGTTCTCTGAATCCGAGCGAAAAATAGTGCAGGCACAAGCGGCGGATTTAAAAAGCTATTTGCGAACTTTGGAATTAAAGGTGCAGATACGCCTGGCGCAGGAAGCAGATATTTCACGGATCGCGCAACTCACCCAAAAAACGAACCAGTTCAATCTTTCACTGAAGCGCCGCACCGAACAAGAGATTCGGGATTTGAAATCTCAGAGCTGCTGGATTTGGGTGGTATCGGCACAAGATCGTTTTGGTGATTATGGTCTGGTGGGAACATGCATTGCGACACCCATTGATGAGGGGTTCTGGTTGGATACGTTGTTGATGAGTTGCCGGGCTTTGGGGAGAGGAGTCGAGGAGGCGCTATTGCATGGTCTTTCGCAGAAGGCGATTGCCCTGGGCAAAGGGGTGCTGATTGCACCCTATGTTGTGGGACTGCGGAATGAGCCGGCAATAAACTTTCTGTTGAAGCATGGTTTTGTTGAGAAGCCTGAGGGAACTTTTGCGAAGGATTTATCCCATCCAGTTCCGCTGCCAGAGCATCTGGATTTGAAAATGGAGTAATTCCTGGCGTAGTGAGTGTTTTTTTTGTCAAGAGAGAGGGATGCGATTTTTGCGGAAATGTGGAGCCATCTGCGACCGATTTTCTTTCATTTTATTCAAACAAAAACCTGGAAAAACGCTGAATAAAGTCAAATAACCGCCGGGTGGAAATCGTCGAATCTATGTATGAAGAAACTATTTCTAATGTCGGCAGTTTTGCTTGGATTGGCATCAGCATCCTATGCCGGCGTGGGCTTTCATATTGGCATCAATCTACCGTTTCCGCCCATACCATTGCCACCTCCGCCGTCCATAGTTATAGGAGGCCAACCTCCGCCTCTATATGTTCAGCCAGGTCAACAGCCTTTCTATCAGGGTTCAACTGCGTTTTATGGTCAACCGGCACCGATTTACGCTGCTCCGCCCCCAGTGGTTATATCACCGTATCCCTATTACGGCGGTGGCTATTATGGTGGTGGTTATTACGGCGGTGGCTACTACGGTGGTGGCTATTATGGACATGGTGGGTGGGGTCACGGCGGCTATTATGGTCGTGGTTATTATGGTCACGGCGGCGGCTACTACGGTCACGGCGGTTGGCACCATTGATGAGAGGTGCGGAAGCCAGCGTAATTTAAGTCCATAACTCGTGAGCGCGAGAGCCGGAATGAGATTTCCGGCTTTTTGTTTGGCCGTGCAACGGAGCGCTTTTACTTCTTCTTGCCTTTAGCGTCCTTAACCTGAACCGAAGTCGCAATCATTTGATATGTAACTGTAGCCTTGGAACCGACTTTGAGGTCGCCTGCGACGTCTGTATCTTTGGTGCGAGCGATTTGCCACTTTTCATCACCTTTCTGAACAGTGACCGTAGTTGGTGTTACCTCAAGGATCGGGCCGGTGACTTGGTAAGTTTTGACTTCGGCAGCAGCTTGCAAGCTGTTCGTGAATAAAAGAGCAGCTGCGCATAAGATTGTAAGGATGAGATGTTTCATATGTTCACGAGAGAAGTGTTTTAACTGTTTTGGAGTAAGTAGCGTCGGTCGAGCACGCCCGCAAGGTGGGTGGATACCCCGGCTAAAAGATTGAGTATGATTGCCGCCTTGTTTCCAAAAGGCTTGAGAGATAACATCCACCTGATTCAGCTCAACACATCAAACGGAAAGTTTTCGAACTATGAACTCAGAACAGTCGATATCCAAAAGTTTGCCGCGACGGGAATTCATCAGGCAAGTGGGTGCTACTGCGGCTTCTGCGGCGTTGTTTGCGCAATCCATTTCTGCATTTGGACAGGAGAATTCAAAAACGATTACGCTGGCGCTGGTGGGAGCGGCGCATATTCATACGCCCAACTATGTAAATATTTTGAAGAAGCGTCCGGAAGTAAAAGTGAAGTACGTTTGGGATCATGACCAGGAAAGGGCGGCCAGGAATGCCAAGGAGTTAGGGAGCCAGGTCGTGGATGACCCGAAGACCGTTTGGAATGATCCTGAGATTGTGGGAGTGGTAATTTGTTCGGAGACGAATCGGCACCGGGATTTGGTCGTGGCGGCGGCAAATGCGAAGAAGCATATGTTTGTCGAGAAACCGTTGGGAATTACCGCGAAAGATAGCAAGGCCATGGCGGATGCGATTGAGAAGGCGAACCTGATATTCACGACCGGCTATTTCATGCGCACCGCGCCAGCTCACATTTTCCTGAAGGAGCAAATTGAGAAGGGAAGTTTTGGCAAGATCACGCGCGCCCGAGGTTCAAATTGTCACAACGGATCGCTTGGTGGCTGGTTCGATAAAGAGTGGCGTTGGATGGCTGATCCAAAGCAGGCGGGTGTGGGTGCATTCGGAGATTTGGGCACGCACTCGCTGGATATTTTGATGTGGCTGCTGGGCGATGTGGAGTCGGTCACGGCTGCCATCAATGTGGTTACCGGCAGGTATGAAAACTGTGACGAATCAGGCGAAGCGTTGATGAAGTTCGCAAAGGGAGCAGCGGTTACACTGGCGGCTGGATGGGTGGATGTGGCAAATCCGGTCACTTTGGAGATCAGCGGCACGGAAGGGCATGCGGTGATCATCAACAACAAACTTTATTTCAACAGCAAGAATGTGAAGGGCGCGGATGGAAAGGAGCCCTGGACAGAATTGCCATCGGCCCCGCCCGCACCCATGGATCAGTTTGTAAATGCGCTGATGGGCAACAAAGACATGCCGCTGGTGAAACCTCGCGAGGCTGCGGCCCGTGTAAGCGTAATGGAGGCTGCGTACAAGGGAGCGCATAATAATGCGTGGGTAAAGGTGTCTTAATCCGGTTTAGTTAATGCAAAGCGTGAACCTTAAAAGTTCACGCTTTTTTGTTAGTGTGATCAGATTAAAAAAGGAGGGGGACCTCCAGGTCCCCCAATCGCTTCGTAGGATCCCCGAAGGGCTGAAACGATGGAAGGAAAAATAGCTGTGATGCTGGAATTGTCAAACAGTGAGTTGGCTGCAAGCCCCCCAGTGCTGCAGATGACAAGGCAGGGACAATACTTCCGGCTGCGGGCGTCATAGTAAAATTACGGCGCGGTCGCCTATTTTGGGGTTGAACGCGGGATTTCAGCCAAAATCTGTTCGGCTTGTTGCCGAAGCTTTTTGTCCACATTGGGAAGGCGCAAGGGGTCCAAGGTTTGACGAGCGGCATCAGGTTCGTTCCTGGCAATTTGAGCTTGAGCCAGACTGAAGAGATAGGACTGGTTTTCGGGCTCCAACTGAATGGCCCGTTGCAAATGTTGTTCGGCCGAGGCGAGATCATCACCCTGGACTATTTCAAAGAAACCGAGCAGATGTTGAGCGGGGCCGAAACTGGGCATCACGGCGATGGATTTTTCAAGTTCTTCACGAATTGCCGACGCCGCATCCTTTTCCAGCTTGGTATATCTCTCCCTTGAATCGGCGGTCTGCCGGAATTTTTCCTGGGCGTACACGTAATGAGCCAGGAAGCTGGTGGAACCATGGTCGAAAGCCTGTTTTAGAAAGTCGATGGCGGCTTCGGATTTATGTTCGTGCGCGGCCAGCAATCCCAGACCTTCGTAGGGAAGCGGACTGGCGGGAGCGATTTTATGGGCTTGCGAAAAATACTTCTCGGCGGTTTCGCCGCGACCAATACGGAGGAGTTCATTGCCAAGGTGAAAGGCCGTTTCGACTGTGGAAATATTTCGCATAGCCAGGTTGCGGGGAAGGGAAACATCAGAGCTCAAAACCAAGGCGAGGGATTCGAACTGCTGACGTTCGAGATAGTGGTGGAGTTCTGCTTCCATGGCAGGAAGCGAAGTGTGAAACGCATTGGTAAATGCCTGTTCGGCTGATTGACCCTGGCGGAGCAGTTTTGTGAGTTGACTGAACTGAGCTTTGCGGGCCGGGTTGCCGACCATGAGGTAATGCGTCAGAAGCCAGGATTCGGCATAGAAGATGCCTTGATGCTCGCGTTCGTTATATTGTGGCGAATCATGAGCCACGGCAAACAACTCGCCGAGAGGCATGAGAGGCTGTTCGGTAAGAGTATGGAGATGGTGGGGAATGGGTTTGCCTATGTGGACTCCACGTCCGGTGGCCTCAAACGTGGAGTAAATCTCCGCCATGCCTTCCTGAAGCCAGGGCGGCCAGATGAGGTCGTTGTGCCTTAGGAGGAGGTGAGTGTATTCATGAAAGATGACGTCGAGCCCATCTTCATTGGCTGAGAGGGCGAGCACGATAAGGTTTTGATCACTCCCACGGTGGAAAAAGCCGGCAAGATGAATCGGCTTGCCTTGATAGAGCGGCAGGAACGGCTCCATGGATTTGACATCCGGAAAGGCCATGACAGCAATCGGGGGAGAAGCCACGGCTTGGGCGCCAGCCAGTTGAGCGTAGGCGTCCCTGAATTGTTCGAGCCTTGAAGAAATTCTGGCAACATCCTGGGACGCACCGCAACTATAGACGTTGAAATGAGCCGTGCGAGTTTCGAACCAATGACGTTGCGCGAGTGGAACAGTGTTCGATTGAGCAAAAGTCCACGGAGCCGTGAGCAAAGCAGCAACGAAGATGAGCAGGCAACGATTCATATAATATCCTAATAGGAATAATATCAGACAGGGCAACCGTGTCACTGGAGATCCTGTTGGTCATCAATATCAAATGGCGCCGAAAGCAGCTTAAAAATCGATAAAAATAAACAAAAAGGCCAGTCCCACCCAGGACTGGCCACAAAGTACGAAAAACTACCTACATAGCTTCGACGCCTAAGATTAGATTTCGTTCAATCTATTTTTTGGGCAGATAACAGGGGATTTCGTTACGCATCACAGCAATCTGAGAAGGATGAGAATCCGAACTTAGCAGGTTCAGAAAGAGGTGCTTTATGAGGAGGATTAACCATAATTGAGACAAAAGAACGTTGTGTTCTCAGGAATAATCAACTACTTGCAAGAGGCGCGATGAAAGCAAATGAATATATTTTTGGTGGAACTATTGTGAACACGATACTGAAACTCTTCCTTTTGGTGGCCATGGCGTTGGGAATCGCGGGGTGCAAAACTCATTACGATGCAGTTGCCGAATACAAAAAGGCGCCATTGGACCGGAAAAAAAGTGGGTATATAGTGGTTGCGGAAGACGATTATAGGGGCGTCAAAAGGTTGAAAGGCACAGGAGTGGCGGTGTCGGATGTGGTTTACCAGGGTTTTGGGGACTATTTGAAATCGGTTATTGCTGGAGACGTGCCCCGCTCACTGGACGAGTCATTTACCAAGGCGCACCAACAGGAATGCGATTACCTGATAGTTCCTTCCATTGTGCAGTGGGTGAACGAGGACAACGAGTTTGGGAAGTCGAACGGCAACATTGCGGTAAGCATTCAAGTTTATGATGTGGCTACCCAGGAATCACTGGCTTCCGTAATTCTAAAGACAAAGGGCCCGAATTCGCCGCTTGATGATGAGCCGGCGCAGCAGCTCGTTGAGCCACTCAAGGCTTACCTGGAGGCGCTCTTCAAGAAGTGATGAGGGTTTGGGAATGGTCGATCTCTTAAATGAGCTTGTTTGAATATACTTTGCTGGCAGGCAGTTCGCTGTTTGTGATCGTAGATCCGGTAGCGACAGTGCCGGCATTTATTGCGATGACGCCGCATGATACCCCGGAACAGCGGATCAAAACGGCGAGGTTGGCTTGTTTTGTCATGGCAGGTGTCTTGCTCTCATTCGCAGCGGCGGGGAGGGTGATATTCAAATTGATGGGGATTACGATGCCAGCGTTTCAGATTGCAGCGAGCATTGTATTGTTGCTGGTGGCGCTGGACATGTTGCGGGCGCAGCGCTCTCGCGTGCAGGAAACGCATGAGGAGACGGAGGCTGGTGCAGAGAAGGCGGATATCGCAGTGACGCCGCTGGCGATTCCAATGTTAGCCGGGCCGGGAGCCATCTCGACAGCCATTCTGTTACAGAACCAGGCAAAAACGGCGGCCCAACATGCGGCAGTGTATGTGTGCATCCTTGGCGTTTCTTTCGCAAGCTATCTGATCCTGAAAGTTTCAGCACGAGGAGCGAAGTGGTTAAATCCGATCGCGATGAACGTGGCGATCCGCATCATGGGACTATTGCTGGCGGCAGTGGCAATTCAATTCGGTCTGAATGCGTTTAAGACGTTGAGAACAGATTTATTGGCCAACCCGCCAGGAATGTAGTCTGGAGCGGCCTACTTTACGGAAACCTGAACGAGGGTTGGCGACCTCAACGATTCTTCCGTGAGGGTTTTCAGGAAGGCGACAAGAGCTTTTTTGTCGGCTGGACTTAAAGGAACGCCGCCATCGGGATGCTTCGCGAGATTGGGGTCCAAGGTGACGCTCCGTTGCATTCCCGTGCTGTAGTGTTCGATCACTTCTTCCAGAGTTTTGAAGCGACCGTCGTGCATGTATGGCCCGGTGAGTTCGACGTTGCGGAGAGAGGGAACAGCGAACCTGGCTTTATCGGCTTCATTATGAGTCACTTCGTAACGGCCAAGTCCTGGAAGGTTGAATCCAGGCCATTGTTGGCAAAGCC